>JANOYU010000093.1:0-10331 GCA_031429035.1 Methylophilaceae bacterium | reverse complement strand
GAACTACACGCACCCCGCGCTGCCAAAAGGTGCCGAGGCAGGTATTTTGAAAGGCTTGTATAGCTTTAGCAAGTCTGCCAAAAAAGCGGATTTGAAAGTACAGCTGATGGGCAGCGGCGTGATTTTGCGTGAAGTAATTGCAGCGGCTGAGTTGCTAGAGAAAGATTGGGGCATTGCCGCCGATGTGTGGAGCGCAACCAGCTTTACCGAGCTACGCCGTGAAGGCTTAGATTGCGAACGCTGGAACATGCTAAACCCAGAAAAACCGCAACGTGTGAATTATATTGCACAATGCTTAAAAGATGCAGCTGGTCCAGTGATTGCATCGACCGATTACATGAAAAGCTTTGCCGAGCAAATTCAACGCTTTGTGCCAAACAAATTTGTGGCATTGGGCACCGATGGCTATGGCCGTAGCGACAGCAGAGAAGCGCTACGCGACTTTTTTGAAGTGGATAGACGCTATGTAGTAGTTGCGGCGCTGAAAGCCTTGTCTGACGACGGGAAACTGCCATCAGATAAAGTGGCTGAGGCAATTAAAAAATATAAATTGGATGGTAACAAGCCGAATCCAACTTTAGTTTAGAGCGATTTAAAAAGGTTTAACAACATGAGTTTACAAGAAGTTTTAGTGCCCGATATTGGTAATTTTGAGTCGGTTGATGTCATCGAAATTTTGGTCAAGGCGGGCGATAGCATTGCTAAAGATGATTCGCTAATTACGGTGGAATCGGACAAAGCTAGCATGGATATTCCTGCGCCATTTGCGGGCGTAGTAAAAGAAGTGAAGCTAAAAGTGGGCGATAAAATTGCCCAAGGGCATTTAATGTTAATGCTAGAAGCCAGTTCAAATAAACCTGCCGAGGCTGTTGCAGCATCGCCAGCAGCCGCGCCAGTATTGGCTCCCAGCCCTGCCCCGTTAATGACGGAAATAAAAGCTGCGACTGAAGCACCTAAATCAACCATCCCAGAGCCGAGCCGCCCCGCGCCAGAACCTGCAGCAAAAATACAGCCAGCGCATCAGCCGTTGCCAGTGGCCGAAAGTGCAGTAGTGAATGGTGGCAAAGCATCGCACGCCAGCCCCAGTGTACGTAAATTTGCACGCGAACTTGGCGTTAATTTAGCGTTGGTAAAAGGCAGCGCAGCGAAAGACAGAATCACTGAAACTGATGTGCAAGCTTATGTGAAAAACGAGCTAGCCAAACCGCGCAGCGAAAATATGGGCGCTGGTTTAAGCAGCCTAGCCACTTTACCAATGCCTGTGATTGATTTTAGCCAATTTGGTGACATTGAAAGCAAACCGCTATCGCGCATTAAAAAAATATCGGGCGCAAATTTACACCGCAATTGGGTTACCGCGCCACATGTGACACAGTTTGACGAAGCAGACATTACTGACTTGGAAGAGTTTAGAAAATCGATGATGGCTGACGCGGAAAAACGTGGCGTCAAGCTGACCATGTTGGCGTTTTTAATCAAGGCGAGCGTGAATGCGTTAAAAGCTTACCCCAACTTTAATGCCTCGTTGGCGCCCGATGGCGATAGCTTGATTTTAAAAAATTACTATAACATTGGCTTTGCCTGCGACACGCCCGATGGCTTGGTAGTGCCAGTGGTAAAAGATGTTCAGCAAAAAGATGTGCTGGATATTGCGCGCGACTTGATGGAGCTTTCTACCAAAGCACGCGAACGCAAATTAAAAATTGAAGAAATGCAAGGCGGTTGCTTTACCATTTCTAGCCTAGGTGGTATTGGCGGCACTATGTTTACGCCCATTATTAACTGCCCAGAAGTGGCGATTTTAGGCGTTTCGCGTGCCAGTATGCAGCCAGTGTACGACAAAGCCAGCAACGGTTTTGAGCCACGCTTGATTCTGCCGCTATCGCTATCGTACGACCACCGTGTGGTGGATGGCGCTGACGGCGCGCGCTTTACCAGCCACATGCGCATGATGTTGAGCGACGTGCGCCGCCTTTTACTTTAAAATACTCAGTTAAAATGACAACAGAATCTAATAATATCAACACCCAAGTGGTGGTGCTGGGCAGCGGCCCTGGCGGCTATACAGCGGCTTTTCGTGCGGCCGATTTAGGCTTAAAAGTGGTGCTAATCGAACGCTATCCTACACTCGGTGGCGTGTGTTTAAACGTCGGATGCATTCCATCAAAAGCATTACTGCATACGGCAAAAGTGATTACCGAGGCCGAAGATACAGCAAAACATGGCGTTAGTTTTGGAAAACCGAATATTGATTTAGCCGCACTAAAAAAATGGAAAGAAAATGACGTGGTCGCCAAGCTCACGAGCGGTTTGGCGCAAATGGCCAAGCAACGCGATGTGACAGTGGTGGTTGGTAATGGGCAATTTACCTCGCCTAACCAAATTTCGGTGACAGCAGATGACGGAAAAATCACAACAATTAATTTTGAAAACGCGATTATTGCTGCAGGTTCGCAAGCCACCAAGTTTCCTGGCGCACCAGATGACAATCGAATTATGGATTCCACTGGCGCATTAAAATTAGATGATATTCCCAAGAAATTACTGGTGATTGGCGGCGGTATTATTGGGCTAGAAATGGGCACCGTGTATGACGCACTGGGTAGCCAAGTGAGCATTGTAGAATTTATGGATGGCCTGATTACAGGTTGCGACCGTGATTTAGTGCGCCCCTTGCACAAGCGCATGGATGCTCGCTTCCAGAGCATCATGTTAAGCACCAAAGTAACACAAATTGAGGCAAAAAAAGACGGCATTCATGTCAGTTTTGAAAGCGTTGATGGCATAAGTGACGAAGCACCGAAAGAACCTCAAATTTACGACCGAGTTTTAGTCTCGATTGGCCGCAAACCGAATGGCAGCAATATTAGTGCAGATAAGGCAGGCGTTAACGTAGATGAGCGCGGTTTTATTGCTGTCGATAAGCAAATGCGCACTAATATTCCACATATTTTCGCCATCGGCGACATTATTGGCCAACCCATGCTGGCACACAAAGCCACCCATGAAGGCAAAGTGGCAGCCGAAGTGATTGCCGGCCACAAAGTGGAGTTTGTTGCATCGGTGATTCCAAACGTGGCATACACTGACCCTGAAATTGCTTGGGTGGGCTTGACAGAAACCGAGGCCAAAGCCAAAAATATCGACATCGATAAGGCGAGCTTTCCGTGGGCAGCCAGTGGCCGCGCCATCGCCAATGGTCGCACTGACGGTACGACTAAATTGATTTTTGATAAAACCACGCACCGACTCATTGGTGCTGGTATTGTTGGCGTAAACGCAGGTGAGTTGCTGGCAGAAGCAGTGCTGGCGATTGAAATGGGTGCCGACGCGCACGATTTAGGACTAACCATTCACGCGCACCCAACGCTGTCAGAAACTATTTGTTTCGCAGCCGAGATGAAAGAAGGCACTATCACGGACTTGTACATTAAAAAACGTTAAAAATTCAATAAACTACAAATAAGAAAGAATAAAAAATGCAAGCAAAACGTCAAGCAATCATCTTAGCCATAACCCTACAAACTTTATTAACTGGCTGCGCCAGCATTACCAAAGACTCAAACCAACCAGTAAAAATTGAAACCTATAATAAACAAAATCAAGCCGTACCGGGCGCTAAATGCACAGCTAAAAACGAGCGTGGTGAGTGGTCAGCCAACACACCAAATGCTGTTACCGTGCACCGCTCTGGCCAAAACTTATTGGTAAATTGTGAAAAAGAAGGTGAAGCGCCAGGCGTAGCAACGGTTATTTCGCGTGCTAACGGTGGCATGTTTGGCAATATTTTGTTCGGCGGCGGTATTGGCGCCATCATCGACCATAACAAAGGCACCGCTTACAGTTACCCCGATTGGATTCGCGTAATTATGGGTGACAATCTAGTTTATGACAGAAAAACTAATAAAGATAATGAGGTTATGCTAGGCCATGCCGCATCGCCAGAAGAATTAAAGAAAATAGAAACCGCCAAGGCCGAAGAAGAGAAAGCTGCTAAAAAAGCAGCAGAGGAAAAGGCCGCTAAAGACGCAGGTAAAACTAAAGCAACTAGCAACATAAATGCTGAAAATGCAAGCGAAACAGCAGTTGAAACAATGTCTGAAGCGGTGCCAAAGGCAACATCAACCACGCCTTAAAACGTTATAAATTTACATTCAAAAAAGGCAAGTGCTAAGGCGCTTGCCTTTTTATTTTAAGTTGGGCAAGCCGCAGGTGTAATTTCGGTGCCAACAAATTCTGGTTTAATTTTTTGCAGCTCTAGTGCGGCACCTGCATTTACCGATTTAATCAACAAGCTATTCAATGATTTACCAGGGCTGCGCAGCGCTTTAGTGGCGCCTTTTACGCCTTTTTCTAGTAAATCATTCAGCAAGGCACTTGCCAGCTGCTCATCTTGAAATAAGCCAAACGAAATGGCATTGCGCCATTGTGAGTCTTGTACAATAAATAATTCTTCCACACCCATGGCTTTAATTTCTTCGGCTTTTTGTTGTGCTAACTCTGCCGATTTTAACGGCGGAAAATACACCCAAAAACGGCGGTCTTCATTGTCACTTTGCGCTTGATTAATATTGCTTTGCAAGCCTAAACGCACTAGCACCACTTGCGCGGCGGGTAGGTTTGTTTTGGTAAAATTACCCCATTTGTAACAGCTGGTAGCTGCATCAATCACCGCAACAGGGGCAGCTTCAACCGCTGCTTGGGCCACTTTTTGCGGCATAGCAGCTAGTTCGGTTTCATTTAAGATTTTTAATTTTTCTGGCATGAGCGATCTATCTGCCAATGCAGGTTTGGGCGCAATCAGGTCTAAATTAAAATACACCAACAAACCCACATTTAACAACACCAACAGCCATACTAATAATTTCATTTATTAATTCTTTCACTTATCATTCTTTTTCAAGTCATTCTTTTTCTGGCATTTCTTTTTCTAGAAACACCAAACCACGCAGCACCAAGTTTTCTATAATAACCTGTTTTGCACCTAAATTTAAACCTTGTGGGTTTAAAGCTTGTGCAATTTTTTGTGCGTCGCCGCCGCTAATCACCAACTTTGGTAACCATCCACTGTGTTTTTCTAAACGCTTTAGCATTAGATGAATTGCGCCTATCACCGCATTTAAACAACCCGTCTCCATCGCATCTGGCGTATTTTGTGGGTATTCGGCAAACCTACCCTCTTGCACATTTAATTGCGCTGTATTTTGGCTTAAGGTAGCATGCATTAAATGCAAACCTGGCTGAATCGTGCCACCTAAAAATACCGCTTGTTTAGCCAATTTTTTATTCTGCGAGATAGCATCTATCGTAATCGCCGTACCTGCATTTACCACCACCGTGGCATGTTTAGTAAGCTGCCAAGCCGCCACTAAGGCCGCCCAGCGGTCTGTGCCCAAAGTGTTTTCATATTGGTTTGTAACGCCGCAGGCTTGCTTTTTTGCAGCAATAAAATGCACTGGCAATGGCGATAATATTTGAGTTATTTGTTGCGCCATGGCGTCACCCGCCACATTGCTAATCAACACCTTGCTGACTTGCTTGGTGGCAAAACGCGCTTTATCTATATTGGCATTTAAACAAATTTCTGTGGTAGATAACTCGCCAGCATCGTCCGCCAGCGCCCATTTGGTGCGGGTATTGCCAATATCAATCACTAATAACATTAGGTTACTCCTAGTAAACAGGGTACTTTAAACTGGACTTCTTAAAGATATTTCGCCCGCAGAAAACCGCTGCAAACCTAGCGCGGTTTCCACCAACAAAATGCCATCCTCTGCCACCCCTTTTACCACACCTGATACATCGGTGCCGTTTGGCAACAACATGCGCACTGGCTTATTTTCATAGGCATGATAGCCTAGCCATTCATCGCGCAAACCAATAAAACCGTGCTGCTCAAAGCCACTTAATACATCGGCTAAATGTTTTAATATTACGCCTAATAACTCACTTTGATTGATTAACTTCATACTCACGTTAGCCAAGTCAATCGCGGGTTGATCTATGCTGTCTAACACGTTTTTTGGCAGATTTAAGTTGATGCCAATGCCAATAACGGCGGCGCTTGGGCCTTCTAAATCGCCTTGCAACTCAATCAAAATACCTGCTAGCTTCTTGCCATCAACTAACACATCGTTCGGCCATTTTAATTGTGCATGGTTCACGTCCAGACTATTCAAGGCGCGTATCAACGCCACGCCAACCGCCAAGCTCAAGCCTGACAAGGCCGCTGCGCCACATTGAAAGCGCCACAATAACGAGAAAGTTAAACTCGCACCAAGCTGCGAAACCCAAGTGCGGCCGCGCCTGCCTTTGCCCTTGCTTTGAATATGCGCCGCCACGCAAGTGGCGTGGGCGATACCTTTTTGTTGCATCAAATAAGTATTGGTCGAAGCCACTTCGTCTAAAATTTGCAAATTAAACCAAGCACGCTGCTCGCCAATGGCGTTTAGCACTAAGTTTTTATCCAATAATTCAATCGCTTGCGGCAATTTATAACCACGACCGCGTACCGAAAAAACTTCAACGCCCAAACTTTCCGCGTGCTGAATCGCGTTCCAAATCGTCGCCCGCGTTACTTTAAAACGCTGTGCCAACACCTCGCCAGAGTGAAATTGGCCATCGGCAAGGATGTTTAAAATGGGAAAAGTTAGGCTGCTCATTAACTAAAGTTTAACATACGGTGCATTTACCTCACATAGTCCGTCATTTTGTCGAAAATTACAGTGTAAAATATACAAAATTTAATTGAGTTTTAAACATGTCTGAAAAAGCCCCAATTCCAGCAGGTTCTAATTTTATTCGCGGCATTATTGATCGCGATTTAGCGCAAGGCACTAACGCAAGCCGCCACTGGGCTGGCGAGCCAGGCGATGCAGCGCATCATGCCGCAGGCGCGCCCGACCCTGCTAAAATCCGCACGCGCTTTCCGCCCGAGCCTAATGGCTATTTGCATATTGGCCATGCAAAAAGCATCTGCTTAAATTTTGGTTTGGCGAGTGATTATAACGGCGTGTGCCACATGCGTTTTGACGATACCAACCCTGAAAAAGAAGAGCAAGAATACGTTGATAGCATTACCGAAATGGTGCAATGGCTGGGCTTTGGCTGGGATGCGTTTGGCAAAAGCCATTTGTATTACGCCAGTAATTATTTTGATTTTATGTATCGCGCGGCCGAGGCGCTGATTAACGCAGGCTTAGCGTTTGTGGATGAACAAAGTGCCGATGAAATGCGCATCACTCGCGGCACCTTGACTGAAGCTGGCAAAAATTCGCCTTGGCGCGATAGGCCTATTGCAGAAAATCTACAATTATTCCGCGAAATGCGTGACGGCAAACACGCCGATGGCAGCATGGTGTTGCGCGCCAAAATCGACATGGCATCGCCCAACATTAACATGCGCGACCCCGCCATTTACCGCATTAAACGCGCTACTCACCACAATACGGGCGACACATGGTGCATTTACCCCATGTACACCTATGCGCATCCGCTAGAAGACGCGCTAGAGCAAATTACCCACTCAATCTGCACGCTAGAATTTGAAGACCAACGCCCTTTCTACGATTGGGTTTTAGAGCGACTAGCAGATGCTGGCTTGCTGGCGCACCCGTTACCAAAACAATATGAATTTGCGCGGCTAAACCTCACTTATGTGGTGTTATCAAAACGCAAACTGATTCAATTGGTAGAAGATAAACATGTAAGCGGTTGGGATGACCCACGCTTGCCTACTCTAGCAGGCGCACGCAGGCGTGGCTATGTGGCAGAAGGCTTTAGATTGTTTGCCGATAGAATCGGTGTTAGCAAAGCCGATTCATGGATTGAATACACCATATTAGAAGACTGCATGCGCGAAGTGTTAAACGAAAGCGCTCCACGCCGCATTGCCGTGCTAGACCCGATTAAACTGGTGATTGATAACTACCCTGCAGATAAGGTTGAAGACTGCTTTGCCCCTAACCATCCGCAACAGCCAGAGCTAGGTAAACGCGTGGTGCCATTAACCAAAGAATTATGGATAGAACGTGAAGACTTTGAAGAAACACCGCCCAAAGGTTTTTTCCGCTTAATGCCAGATGGCATGGTGCGCTTGCGCTACGGTTACGTGGTGAAATGCACAGGCTTTGAGAAAGATGCCGCAGGCAAAGTGACGGTTGTTCATTGTGAGTACTTGCCAGATACCAAATCTGGCACGCCAGGCGCAGATGCCATTAAAGTAAAAGGTAATATCCATTGGGTTTCCGCGGCTCATTCATATTCAGCAGAAGTGCGCCTGTACGATAGATTATTTAAAGAAGCGCATCCGGGCCAAGGTAAAACAGAAGATGGGCGTGACACAGATTATATTAATGACCTAAACCCGAGCTCGGTTAAAGTGATTACTGCGCAACTAGAGCCAAGCCTAAAAGATGCAAAAGCAGAAGACCGTTTTCAGTTTGAGCGCCACGGCTACTTTGTGGCAGATAGAAAAGACAGCGTGGCTGGCAAGCCTGTGTTTAATAGAACCGTGACGTTGCGGGATGCTTGGCAGAAATAGTATCTAAATTCATAAACTACCAAGGAAGCATAATGAAGGGTCAGTGGATTGGAAAATTTAAAGGTAGCTCTACTGGCATAATCATAATTAATGTTGACGAACTAGGTACATCGCTTCAAGGTACGGCTCATCTTTTATATGATGACCCAAACTTAATTAACATAATTGTGGGATTTAACACTCTTACCAAAAATAATTATTTTAAATTTATAACAAAAAATTTAACCGCTGTTGACAAAATGCCTGGACTATTTCTGTCTGCAGATGATTTAAAAAAAGAATATCCAAGTTCAATAATGCCAGAATCTTTTGAAATCAACGGTAATTGGTCGGAAAAAAGTTTATCATTTCTGTGGAAAACCAACATTAGCACTTATGGCACATGTACATTAAAACGGTCTGAGATTACTGGCAAATCAAAACTAAAATCAAAAAAAATATCTTGGGAAGGTTTTAAAAAGCATATTTCTAGTATGGAAAGTAAGAGATACCTATTTAGAGGGCAAAAAGAACCATGGAAATTAAGAACATCATTTCATAGAACTGGTCGTGCTGATGTCCAAAGATTTGTTAAAGAAGACATTCAAGCTCTACATAAACACTTAAGCGCACGAACTAAACATGCATTCAATCTCGACATTCCTAATGAAAATGGAGCTTTTTATAATCTTGTTCAACACCATGGATATCCCACACCATTACTTGATTGGACATATTCACCATTCGTAGCAGTATTTTTTGCTTATCGAAATATTTCTAAAGAAGAAGTTAATAATGCAAATCCCACAAGTAAAGTTAGAGTTTTGTTATTTGACCAAGCTGAATGGAAAAATGACTTTATTCAATTTGTACATTTAGCCACAGGGAGGTTACATGTTTCAGTAAGTGAGTTTTTAGCAATTGAAAATGAGAGAATGATTCCACAACAAGCTGCGTCAACTATTACAAATATTGATGATATAGAAAACTATATTAAAACTTGTGAGAAGGCGAACAATAAAAAATATCTTCAAGCCTTTGACTTACCTCTGAAAGAAAGAGATAAGGTAGTTCAAGAACTTAGATTTATGGGAATTACTGCTGGCTCTATGTTTCCAGGACTTGATGGGGCTTGCGAGGAACTTAAAGACAGAAACTTTGAGATATGATTTATGAAAAAACGCCTACACAAACTTAAAAAGCATCTGCCTAAAAAAACCAGCGCACCTGTGGAATCGCCTGTGTATGTGGGCGATATTGATGCGACCACGCTGCCAAAACCCACCATTAGCAAAATAATATACGACGCCAACGAGATTGTGGAGTGCGTACTAACGGCGAGTGATTTAGCTGCATTTAAGCCAGATTCGGATAAGAAAATTTGGCTGAATGTGCATGGTGTACATGATGTTGATTTAATTAAACAAATTGGTGCGTTGTTTCACTTGCACCCGTTGGTAATTGAGGATATTTTAAACACAGAGCAGCGCCCAAAAATTGATGAGTTTGAAGATTATATTTTTTTAGAAACACGCAATTTTTATTACGATAAAGCCAATATAGAGGCAAGTAGTGAGCAGATTAGCTTGGTGCTTGGGCGCAACTTTCTGCTGACTTTTCAAGAGCGTGCAACGGGCGCATTTGAGCCAATTCGCGAGCGACTACGTGCTAGCCGTGCACAGATTCGTGAGCAAAGCGTAGATTATTTAGCTTATGCAGTGTTAGATAGCTTGGTAGACCGCTATTTTAACGTGCTGGAGGATGTAAATGAGGCAAGCGAAGAGCTAGAAGATTTGCTGTTAAACAAACC
>JANOYU010000092.1:0-1633 GCA_031429035.1 Methylophilaceae bacterium | reverse complement strand
TTTGAACTTGGCGCCAACTATTGAAGATACGGTTTGGGAATCGCTAGCATTGGCTAATTTAATGTTGGCAATGGCGCTTAATCGACGCTACGCCTATCAATCTATAGGTGCGCTAGGCGCAGTAGAAATGACTGCTCCAACTAGAGTAGGTTATGTGAACGACGGGTTAAAACGCTTAAACGTAGATTTTGAAACCAGAAAATATTTTCAGCTACATGCAACGCTGGACGTTAAGCATTCTGAAGCATGGAACAAGGAAGTGATTTATTCTTTGGTAAAATCGAACCCACAAACGGCCAAGCCAATTGCAGAGGGGGCGTTAATGCGCCTATGCAGTGGTGCAAAAACTTATGAAAAATACAGAATGGTTTTTGGAATGCAGACCAATCTGCACTAGGCCTGTTTTAAATAAATGAGCTTTTAAATGGTTGAGTTTATGTATCCCCAAGTAATCAACTGTTGTAAGTCACCAGCTAATAGACTAGCGCCAATATCTTGTCTATAGCGAATATTTGGTAATATTATTTTTTCAGCCAAATCATAAGCTTGCTTCTGTGCCATCTTAATTGTATCGCCAGCACCCACTGCAGTGGCCACATTGCCTGTGACACCATTAGTCACTAGGTAATCATCCTGTTTAGATACCTCGTTAAAATGTAAGTGTTGTTTATCGCTGATTATGCTTGATGGTTGAAACAAAATAGGTAAACCTTTAGAAAGAATTTCATAGCCATAGCTATAAGGAAAAGGTGGTACGTTAAGCACGACACCGACTGCGAATCCAGCATCAGTGGCGAGATATAAAGATGTTTTTTTGAGCATGCGCTTAAATATGGAATCCCAAGAGTCTTGATGTAGCGCCGCACAAATGCAATAGCCAGGGTAGCCAAATCGACTAGTAAATTCTAATGGCCAAAGTCCAGCTTCGTTGGCTATCAAATTGAGATTTATGTAACCGCAATAGCCACTTTCTTTTAATTGACTTTCCAATAACAGCAAGCTGCGCCGGAAAATTATTTCGGCGCCACGATAAGTGACTACGGTACCCATTTCCCCAGTGAGCTCCCCCAAATTACCACTAAAAAAGTGTTTATGCTCCCAGTCTAAACAAGCGGGCTGTAAAAAATGCTCACCATTAAAATAAGCGCCCACGCCAATTTCTATGCCGCTAATATAGTCCATCAATACAAAATCAATGACATCAGTTTTTGCAGCCAGTTGGCTTTTGTAGTGTTTTAAAAGCGTGACGAGATCAGAACCGTCTTCAGCAATGCCAACATAATTACGCGTGCGCTCGCTATTGGCACCGTTACTTTTGTATACATAGCGTTTATTGGTGTTATGAATCAGTTCTATGGCAGTGTCGTAATCGGTAAAATGCTGTGAGTTGGCAATGGGCAATCCAATGTCTTGCAGAATTTTTTGCCCAAATTCCCGATCACCTTCTAACATATCGCCAAAGGCACTACCACCTATTACTTGATAACCATCATGCCGCAGCGTGTCTTGAATGCTGCCTTTGGTTGCTGATTCAAATAAAATAATGCCGTCTTTACCAGCATGGCGAATCCATTCCAACTCGCTGCGCCAGTCTCGCGTAAAAGTTAACATGCCAGCATAAATGCCATGATAA
>JANOYU010000091.1:0-2571 GCA_031429035.1 Methylophilaceae bacterium | reverse complement strand
CGCATGTGCGCTCACCTTGTTGTTCTGCTCTATTTGGTTATTTTGTTCTATTTGCATGTTGATTTGATTAAAGTCTTTTGCTTAAAGTGTCGATAACGCCTATACTATTATTGTGTTGAATATATAAGGCTTTTCAGCCATATTTACACAAAAAATACACTGGCTAAGTCGCTTGCCAAGTTAATTAGCGATATTTAAGATAATTACGCTGTAGTCGCCGCAGATAAAATAAAACATAACTAATTTAATATTAGGCGCGACTAAAGTACTGAAGATAGAATTTTAACGGATTTATGCCACGCGTTGGTATAAGTTGATAGCTGTAGCAAACAAATATAATCAAGCTGCATCACGCTAAACAACATGCGTCATGCAATACAGGCCTTTAAACACGCGCCTTGCGTCGATTATATTGCTACAAATTCCGCGCAAATATATACATAATAGTTATATAGCACGTGTTTTAATGTATTGGCAATTTGTGCGTTTAACCGCCAACTTAACAGCCACCATTCAGTCCTTTGGTCCGCAATTTAAATCAGCTATTTAGTCAAACGCATCTGCCCGCCTTAGCGTGGGAGCAACCATGAAACGCATGTTATTTAATGCAACGCAATCAGAAGAATTACGCGTTGCGATTGTTGATGGCCAAAAACTGGTCGATTTAGATATAGAACACGCGGGTAAAGAACAGCGCAAAAGTAATATTTACAAAGGTGTAATTACCCGCGTAGAACCTTCATTAGAAGCCGCTTTTGTTGATTACGGACAAGAGCGCCACGGCTTTTTACCATTTAAAGAAATTTCACGTAGCTACTTCTCTGACAAAACTGATGCTGGTAAAGCGCGTATTCAAGATGTGATTAAAGAAGGTCAAGAATTAATCGTTCAAGTAGATAAAGACGAGCGCGGTAACAAAGGCGCAGCGCTAACCACATACATCTCACTGGCTGGCCGTTACTTGGTACTAATGCCTAACAACCCACGTGGCGGTGGTGTTTCACGTCGTATTGAGGGCGAAGATCGGAATGAGTTGCGCGACGTGATGGCTGCGCTTGAAATACCCAAGGGCATGAGTATTATCGCACGCACTGCGGGTATTGGCCGCAACACTGAAGAGTTGCAGTGGGATTTAAACTACCTCACGCAACTATGGACAGCGGTAGAAGAAGCTTCGCACATTCAAACTGGCGCATTTTTAATTTACCAAGAAGGCAGCTTGGTCATTCGCGCCATTCGTGATTACTTTAGTGCCGATATCGGCGAAATTTTAATCGACACCGCTGACGTGCATGAGCAAGCGGTGCAATTTATGAATCACGTCATGCCAGGTAACGTGGCTCGTGTGAAGCTTTACCAAGATGAAGTTCCCCTGTTCTCGCGCTTTCAAATCGAGCATCAAATTGAATCTGCTTTCTCGCGCGAAGTACGCTTGCCTTCTGGCGGCGCCATTGTGATTGACCATACCGAAGCTTTAGTTTCAGTGGATGTGAACTCTGGCCGCAGCATTAAAGGCGCCGATATTGAGCAAACTGCTTACAACACCAACCTAGAAGCAGCCGAGGAAGTGGCGCGCCAATTGCGCTTGCGCGACTTGGGCGGTTTGGTAGTAATTGATTTTATTGACATGGAAAACCCAAAAAATCAACGTGAAGTAGAAAACACCCTACGCGACGCTTTGCACGCGGATCGTGCACGCGTGCAAACTGGCAAAATTTCACGCTTTGGTTTGCTAGAATTGTCGCGCCAACGTCTACGCCCTAGCTTGGGTGAAACTAACCACGCCGCTTGCCCACGTTGCAGCGGCACTGGCCATATTCGTGGCATTGAATCTACTGCCTTGCACATTTTGCGCATTACGCAAGAAGAGGCGATGAAAGACAATAGCGCGATTATTCAAGTGCAATTACCTGTAGAAGCAGCGACTTTCTTGCTGAATGAAAAACGTGCCGATATACATAAAATTGAGCAACGCATGGGTGTTGAAGTGATTTTGATTCCCAATGTGCACATGGAAACGCCTAACTACACTATTACCCGCATTAAATCGGATGATGTGAACGAAGAAACAGCACAAGCCAGCTACAAAATGGTGGAGTTGCCCGCAGAAACTGCTTATGTGCGCAGCCTAAACGAAGAAGAATCGCCAAAAGCAGCAGAAGCGTTGGTGAAAGGTATTACGCCTGCCACGTCTGCGCCTATAGTGGAAGAGCGTGTTTCAGCGCCAACCCCAACAGCGAAAACCTCATTTTTAGGTCGTATTAAAAAATGGCTAGGTGGTTCTGGTGAAGTACAAATAGCAGAAAAAGCAGAAGATAAAACAGCTCGCGAAACTGCACGGGCTAATAATAATGAGCGTAATCGCAATAACAATCGCGACCGTGATCGCAATAGAAACCGCGACCGCAATGCAAATAGTCGCGATAGGAATAATACAGAGCGCAATAATGTGGCAGAAAAACCGCAACAAGCTCCACGCCCAGCTCAGGCAACACCGCAGGCAAGGCCAGAGCGTACGCCACGCCCAGAACGCACACCAAGACCAGAGCAAGTAAGCACTGATAAATTGGA
>JANOYU010000090.1:0-13135 GCA_031429035.1 Methylophilaceae bacterium | reverse complement strand
GAAACTAAGCCCAGAGCAACAAGCCAATATTGAATCGCTGAATATTAGCGACACGCTAATTTTAAAAATTGAAGACGAATTAAAAGCATTACCTAAGCTAAACGAGCTATGTTTTGGCAAAAAAGATTATGGCAATGGTGGTGACGAACGTGGCAAGCTAGCAATGGAGTTTGACTGGTCGCGCACGCCCAATTTACAGCACTTGTATATCAACGATACAGGCTGGTTTTGGCCGTGGGATGTTGATTTAGGGTTTTATCAATGTAAAAAACTTAAATATTTGCATTTTGGCTACTTGCCACGCGGCAAAATGGGCAAGCATTTAAACCAACTGCAACAACTTGAATTTTATGGTTTTGAATCTGGCTGGCAATTGGAAGGTGATGAAGACGATGCCTCAACTATTGAAATTGATATTGACTTACTAGCCAGCCTGCCACGCTTGCAAATGTTATATATTACTAAAGATAATGGCGGCATTAAGGCTGACACAATAACTGCGCTGCGCAATCGCCTGCCAGACCTTTATATTTGCGCGCCTTATGCCAAATTTGGCTTTGCGATGGATGACAGCTTTGAAAAACTAAACACGCAATTTGAAAAAGTACAAAATTACCAAGCTTACGAACCCAAAAACGAGGCGACCGTGCAGCAAATGTTAACGATGGTGCAGCAACATCGCCATAATATAAGCCCAAAATGGTTTGATAAAACTTGGGAGAATATTTTAGGATACTTAGATGCAAAAGCACGCCATTGCACAGTTGCGGCTGATAAAAAAATGCTGGTAAAACAGCTATATGACACCTCACAAATACTAAAGCCGTATATTCCCAAAACCGCTAGTTGGACGCATTTAATGTTGTATGGCTATGATTTATGGCAGGCAGTGTATAGCGCAGAAATTTGGTATGCACTGCGCCACGAAGACCATAACGCAACGCACTTAGCTTGGGCGCTGCAACAACTTGAAGCTTGTGTAGCGGTGGAACAAAAACAAGGCAATCGAAAAGAATTTGCCAGCTTGCTTGAATTAGCGCAAGAAATGGCGCAACAAAAGACCTAACATTTGCTACAAAATAAGTGTTTAAAACAATATTTAAAAGCAGCTAAAAAAACCGAGTAAAAATAAATGCTCTGTAAGCCTTATGGATACTGGCTCTCAGAGCATCGAATTAAGATGGCTTAAAAATAATATTAAAAATAAGCATTTGTTTACTTGTAGTAACGATTATTTAAACAACGTTTGTGCTTGTTTAAATAAGGTTTAGCTTAAACTAATTTTGGCTTAAAATAGCGCTTAATTAAATGAAGCAAAGTGCAGAAAGCACAATATGATAGACGTTGATATTAAAATTTTAGACGCGCGCTTGCACCACATGATGCCCGCCTATGCCACCACTGGCTCGGCTGGGCTAGATTTACGTGCTTGCATTGAGCACCCGCAAACCATTGCTGCGGGCGAAACAGTGATGATACCGACTGGCATGGCGATTCACCTTGATAACCCATATTATGCTGCGCTGATTTTACCGCGCTCTGGCTTGGGCCATAAACATGGCATTGTGTTGGGTAATTTGGTGGGTTTAATCGATTCTGATTATCAAGGCCAATTACTGGTTAGCTGTTGGAACCGTAGCAAAGAGCCATTTTTGCTAAACCCGATGGAGCGTATTGCGCAATTGGTGATTGTGCCTGTGGTGCAGGCAGCTTTTCATATTGTGGATGAGTTTGCTACCAGCGAGCGTGGCGAAGGTGGGTTTGGCAGCACTGGCAAACATTAAAAAAGTAACAAAAAACACTACAAAATCTTATATTTAGCGCGAATAAACCTTGAATCAAACTTAAGTTTCGTACTATAATTGCGGTCTTTCGTAAAAAGCAAGATTAAGGATAGAACCATGGCACGTGTATGTATGGTAACTGGCAAAAAGCCAATGGTGGGCAACAACGTTTCTCACGCACAAAACAAAACAAGACGCCGTTTTTTACCAAATTTGCAAAACCGTAAATTTTGGGTAGAAAGCGAAAACCGCTGGGTAAGTATGCGCATTACGAATAATGCTTTGCGTACTATTGACAAAAACGGTATTGACGCTGTTTTAGCTGGCATGCGTGCTGCTGGGCAAAAAATCTAAAGCCAGCAAATTCAAATCAAGCAAATCTAGGCGCTAATTTTTATTAGCCAATTAAGGAATTAACATGCGCGAAAAAATCAAATTAGAATCAAGTGCTGGTACAGGCCATTTTTATACCACCACTAAAAATAAACGTACCATGCCAGAAAAAATGGAAATCAAAAAATTTGATCCAGTAGTACGTAAACACGTGATTTATAAAGAAACGAAACTCAAATAATCTAGATTATTTGAGTATAAAAAAGCCAGCTAAACGCTGGCTTTTTTATTGTCTATACTGGCTGACCAGCGCCAGCAACGGCACTGGTGGCTGTAAAGCTAATTTTATTTTTATTAAATACTTTCCACACATCCATAAATAAATCAGATTGTAAGCCAAGTGCGCCATTTTCAGGGTCGGCAATCCACACCGTTAAGCTAAGCTCTACGCCATGCTCGCTAAAACCTTTGATTCGCGCGGCTGGGTTGGGGGTTTGCAACACGCGCTTATTTTGCTTGGCAATATCTTGCATTAGCTGCAAAGCCAGCTCTAGCGGGCTATTGGCATTAATCGCCAAATCAATCTGCACACGACCTTTATGCTCGGTGAGCGAGTGATTGATAACCGCCGTAGTAATCAGTGATTCATTAGGGATAATAACATGCGTGCCATCTAGTTTAGATAACACCATGTAGCGAGAGCGCATATCTTGCACCACGCCGTAATGTTTATCTACCGAAATCACATCGCCAATTTGCATAGATTTATCCAGCAAAATAATAAAGCCGCTGACATAATTGCTGGCGATGCGCTGCAAGCCAAAGCCTAAACCAACACCTAGCGCGCCGCCAAATACCGATAGCAAGGTAATATCTAAGCCCACCGCAGAAAGTGCCACCAGTGTGGCAATAAACAGCAGCACAATGCGAATAATTTTACCCAGCACTACGCGCAAGTTGACATTCACTTGCTCAGCACGCATCAGTTTATTTTCTAATACACGACTTAACCACAGCGCAATAAATATAGTCACAATAACGGTGAGTAGCGCTTGCAGCACCAACAATAAGTTCACTGGGTTTTTACCAATGTTAAAACGCATGTCTTCTAGCGCTTGCAAAATTTGCGGTAACACGCCAGTTAAATGCAGCGCCAATAAGCCCCACACGCTCCAGCCAATCATGCTTTCTAAGGTTTTAAGCCATCCACCTGGTGCAAACAGATAACGCAATAAATACACAATCAAGCGTATCACCGCCATTGCCAGTAACAGCCTGCTGGCGAGCTGCAATAAACTGGTGTGCTGCCAACCAGATAATAGCCATTGGCTTATTAGCACTAGCGCCAATGTGGTGAGTGGGAACAGCATACGGTTAATGCTGCCAATGGCGACTTTCCAATGTTCTGGCGCTTTGGCCATGACAAAATTACGCAGTGCGCCGTTTGCCATCCACGCAGCTGCTACAGCTGCAATAATAATGGCTAACTGCCACAGCACTGCGGTGGTTTTAAGGTCGGCTTGTAGCTCTTGCCAAATATGTAAAATTTCTGCGTTCATTATTGGTTTATATTAATTGGTTTAACTTATGTTTGGCTTAAATTAAGAAAATTGTCGCCAAGCCCAAAAATATAAAAAAGCCGCCACTATCGGTCACTGCGGTAATTAACACACTGGTGCCCACAGCGGGGTCGCGACCAGATTTATGCATGCGCAGTGGAATCGCCACACCCATGACAGCGGCTAACAATAAGTTCAGCGTCATGGCGGACATCATCACCAAACCTAGCTGATAATTGCCATACAGCATATAGGCTATTAGCCCCAGTACACTGCCCCACAACAAACCATTAAGCAAAGCCACACCCAGTTCTTTTTTTACTAAAGACTGCATATTGTGTGATGAAATTTGCCCTAGCGCCAAGCCGCGCACAATCATGGTAGTGGTTTGGTTGCCCGAGTTGCCACCAATGCCTGCCACAATCGGCATTAACGCTGCCAGTGCCACTATTTTCTCAATAGAGCCTTCAAATAAGCCGATAACGCGTGACGCTAAAATAGCTGTCATTAAATTAATCGCCAACCAAGCCCAGCGATTTTGCACTGATTTCCACACGCTTGCAAAAAAGTCTTCTTCCTCACGCAAGCCCGCCATTGACAACATGTCTGATTCTGACTCATCACGAATATAGTCCATTACCGCATCTACCGTAATACGCCCCAGCAGCTTATTACTGGCATCTACCACCGGCGCGGTTACCAGGTCATAGCGCTCAAACGCTTGTGCCGCCTCATCGGTATCATCTTGCGGGTGAAAAACTACTGCATCAGCCGCCATAATATCTAGCACATTGGCTTCTAAATCGCTCACCACGAGGCGCTTTAAAGGTAAAACGCCAAGCAACAAGTTATTTCTATCAACCACAAAAAGCTTATCGGTAAGTTCGGGCAAACTGCCTAAACGACGCAAATAGCGCAAAGCAACTTCTAGCGTAATGTCTTCGCGTATGGTCACCACATCAAAATCCATGTGCGCACCCACCGCTTCTTCTGGGTAAGACAGCGAAGATTGCAAGCGCTGGCGGTTTTGCACATCCAAACTATCCATCAAATCTTGCAGAACGTCTTTAGGTAAATCGGGTGCTAAATCTGCCAGCTCATCTGCGTCTAGCTGCTCGGCAGCCGCTAATAACTCTTGCGAATCCATATCCGCAATTAAGCTTTGTCGTACAGAGTCGTTCACCTCAAGCAAGATATCGCCGTCTCTATCGGCTTTTACTAGCTCCCACAGGTTTAAACGATCTTCAAGGGGTAGCGCTTCTAAAATATGTGCAACGTCGGCTGGGTGCAACGCATCTAATTTTGTCTGTAATTCAATAAGGTTTTGCTTATGAACAAGTCCTTCTACCAAGTCATGTTTCGATGGGTTGTGCGGCATGTGTTGCTTATGCACCAGCCCTTCCACAAGCTTATGCTTATCCAACAAGGCAATTACCTGTTGCAGGCTTTCTGATAAGCTTTCTTTGATTTCTTGTGGATCGGACATACTTAACCTTGATGTTAAAATAAAGCCTAAAACATTATTATGATTTATTTTTGTACTATATTTTACTTTTGCTGGTAATTTAACACTTAAAAGACCTAGTATGATCACTAAGCTTGTTTTATATTCCACTTCTCACTGCCATTTGTGCGATTTAGCACATTGTTTGATTATCAATATAGCCAAAATTAATACGTTAGAAATAATAGAAATTACTGATTGCGACCAATTGTTGGCGCAGTATGGTTTACGTATTCCAGTGCTGCTGCGCGCCGATACTAAAGCCGAGCTAAACTGGCCGTTTACAGAAAAAGATATTATTAAATTTCTCAATTGATAAGCTAGCCAGCAAATAAAAAAGCCAGCAATTAGCTGGCTTTTTTAACACTTATTGCTTATTCAGCGCTAACTGCTTCAGCACTTGTGTCTGGGCGGTCTACCAACTCAACTAATGCCATTGGTGCATTATCACCATTACGAAAGCCACATTTTAATATACGCAAATAGCCACCATTGCGTGCATTGTAACGTGGGCCAAGCTCACCAAACAATTTACCCACAATATCACGATCACGTAAGCGACTAAATGCTAAACGACGATTTGCCAACGTCGCATCTTTACCTAATGTAATCAAAGGCTCTGCGTATTTACGTAACTCTTTTGCTTTTGGCAAAGTTGTTCTAATAATTTCATGACGTAATAATGAAACAGACATATTACGAAACATAGCTGCGCGGTGGCTGCTAGTGCGATTTAATTTACGATTGCTATTACCGTGACGCATAGTAATTCCTTAATTTTCTTTAATAATTAAGCTTAAAATAATTGCTTTAAGCTTTTTCGAGGCCAACTGGCGGCCAATTTTCAAGTTTCATGCCTAAAGTTAAGCCTTTAGTAGCCAGTACATCTTTAATTTCATTTAAAGATTTACGACCTAGGTTAGGCGCTTTCAATAATTCGTTTTCACTACGCTGAATTAAATCACCAATGTAGAATATATTTTCCGCTTTAAGACAATTTGCTGAACGTACAGTCAACTCCAAATCATCTACTGGGCGCAATAAAATTGGGTCAACTTGCGGTGCAGATTTTACTTCCACTTCACTTGGCGAGCCTTCTAAATTGGCAAACACTGACAATTGACCAATCAAAATACGTGCCGCATCACGAATCGCTTGTTCTGGCTCGATAATGCCGTTGGTTTCAACATCCATAATTAATTTATCTAAGTCAGTACGCTGTTCTACACGTGCACTTTCAACTTGATAGCTCACTTTATTAATTGGACTAAATGATGCGTCTACCATAATAAAGCCCAATACACGGTCTTCTTCGTTGGCTTTTTGACGTGCTGGAACAGGTTGGTAACCACGACCCATTTCCACTTTAACTTCTAGGTTTAATTTACCACCTTTAGTTAAATGTGCAATCACATGATTCGGGTTCACAATTTCAGCATCGTGTCCTGTATCAAAATCACCAGCGGTTACGGTACCTTCAGTTGATTTATTAAGCGTTAAAATGGTTTCAGATTTGTTATTTAACTTTAAGGCAACGCCTTTAAGGTTTAATAAAATATCAACAACATCCTCTTGCACGCCATCAATGGTTGAGTATTCATGTACCACGCCATCAATTTTAACTTCTGTAATGGCAAAGCCAGGGATAGACGACAATAAAACGCGACGTAAAGCATTACCTAAAGTATAGCCAAAACCACGCTCCATTGGCTCTAAAGTTACGCGAGCGCGCAATGGTGTAATCACTTCTACATCAACAACATGTGGTTTTAAATATTCAGTTGGATTGTTTTGCATAAAATTCCTTGCGTAATTTTGTTAGTAAATAATTTAACCTAAAATTAGGCTGAATTATTTAGAATACAACTCAACAACCAATGATTCGTTGATGGTTGATGGCAAATCATCACGTTGCGGTTTCGCTTTAAACGTGCCTTTGAGTGCCTTAACATCCACTTCTAACCATTCTGGAAAGCCACGTTGCTCGGCCGCTTCAAGCGCGCCTTTAATACGCAATTGTGTTTTTGATGCTTCAGCAACAGAAACCACATCGCCTGCTTTTACTTGGTATGAAGGAATATTGACACGTTTACCGTTAACCAAAATACTGTTGTGACGTACGATTTGGCGCGCTTCTGTGCGTGAACCACCAAGGCCCATGCGAAAAGCCACGTTATCTAAACGACACTCTAATAACTGTAGTAGGTTCTCGCCCGTAATGCCTTTTTGACGATCAGCTTCAGCGTAATAACTACGGAACTGGCCCTCTAAAATGCCATAGATACGGCGTACTTTTTGTTTTTCGCGCAATTGCACACCATAATCAGACAAGCGTGAGTTACGGCGCTGACCATGTTGACCAGGTGGGAAATTACGTTTTTCAATCGCGCATTTATCTGTAAAGCATTTTTCAGCTTTTAAGAATAATTTTTCGCCTTCACGGCGGCACTGACGGCATTTAGGGTCTAAGTTTCTAGCCAAGATAGTTCTCCAGTAATCTTTATTTGCTTAAACGCGCCGAAACTAAATTCTACGCTTTTTGGATGGACGGCAGCCGTTGTGTGGCACAGGCGTCACATCGGTAATGCTGGTAATTTTAAAACCAGCCGCATTAAGTGCGCGCACAGCAGATTCACGACCTGGGCCGGGACCTTTAATGCGCACTTCTAAATTTTTAACACCAGATTCTTGTGCATTTTTACCTGCAACCTCTGCCGCTACTTGTGCCGCAAATGGCGTACTTTTACGTGAGCCTTTAAAGCCTTGACCGCCAGAGGTCGCCCAAGCAAGCGCATTACCTTGACGATCTGTAATAGTGATAATGGTGTTGTTAAAAGAAGCATGCACATGGGCAATGCCCTCGGCGATATTCTTTTTAACTTTTTTTCTTACGCGTACATTAGCTTTTGCCATGTTGTACTTTTCCTTACCTATTGAGTCTTACTTAATATAAATATTTAAATTGCCAGTAGTTAGTTTGTTATTTTATTTTGATTGCTTAATCGCTTTAACTGGGCCTTTGCGTGTACGTGCATTGGTCTTAGTGCGCTGGCCACGAACTGGCAAGCCACGACGATGGCGCACACCACGGTAACAACCCAAGTCCATCAAACGCTTGATGTTCATCGATACTTCTCGGCGCAAATCGCCTTCTACTTTTACTTTGGCTACTTCGTCACGGAGTTTTTCAACATCCGCATCGTTTAAATCTTTTACTTTTGTAGAAGCCAAAACGCCAGCTGCAACGCAAATTTTTTGCGCTGTTACGCGACCAATACCAAAAATCGACGTTAAGGCGATTTCAGCGTGTTTATTATTCGGGATATTAACCCCAGCAATACGTGCCATACTTTAACTCCAAAACAAATCGCACAAGCTTGCGATCAAATAAAAAAGCCTTAAATTTTAACAGCTTGAACTAACAATTTCAAACTTGTTGTTTTAAATTTAAGCATTTTAACAATGTACTACTTTACAGCTAATAATCTTTAGCCTTGACGTTGCTTATGACGCGGATCAGTACAAATAATGCGTACTACACCACGACGACGCACAACTTTACAATTGCGACATAATGCTTTTACTGATGCACGAACTCTCATAATTTACCTCAACACCAATTTAAATCTATTAAAAACTATTTAGCGCTACCTGCGCCACCTTTAAAGTTGGCTTTTTTAAGCAAACCTTCATACTGGTGTGACATTAAGTGTGATTGCACTTGCGTCATAAAATCCATGGTTACCACTACAATAATCAATAATGACGTACCGCCAAAATAAAACGGCGTATTAAATTTCAATCTTAAAAACTCTGGCAGCAGGCATACTAAGGTAATATAAATGGCACCAATTAAAGTTAAACGACCCATAATTTTATCAATATAGTTTGCCGTTTGCTCTCCTGGGCGAATACCTGGTACAAATGCACCGCTTTTCTTTAAATTATCAGCTGTTTCTTTTGGGTTAAACACTAACGCCGTATAAAAGAAACAAAAAAACATAATAGCTGCTGCAAAAAACAAAATGTAAATTGGCTGGCCAGGTGACAGTAAATTACTAATGTCTTTTAGCCAATACAGCTTTTCACTACTACCAAACCAACCAGCTAGCGTTGCTGGAAACAAAATAATACTTGATGCAAATATAGGAGGAATCACACCTGCCATATTCAATTTCAACGGTAAATGTGTGGTTTGACCACCATATACTTTGTTACCCACTTGGCGTTTAGCATAATTCACGGTGATTTTTCGCTGACCGCGTTCTACAAATACCACCAATGCCGTTACTAATACAATCGCCACCAGCAAGAACATTACCAGCGGAATTGAAAAAGCACCTGTGCGCGTCAATTCTAAAGTGCTACTAATTGCACTTGGTAAACCAGCTACAATACCTGCAAAAATAATAATCGAAATGCCGTTACCAATGCCGCGCTCTGTAATTTGCTCACCCAACCACATCAAAAACATCGTACCGCTAACCAACGTAATCACCGCTGTCAATCTAAACGCCATGCCTGGGTCTAATACCAAACCAGCTTGCCCTTCTAGCGCAATCGCAATACCTAAGCCTTGAAAGGTAGCCAATAATACTGTGCCGTAGCGCGTATATTTCGTAATAGTACGTCTGCCTGCTTCACCTTCTTTTTTAAGCTGCTCTAGCTTAGGCGAAACAACAGTTGCCAACTGCATAATAATTGATGCAGAAATATACGGCATAATGCCAAGCGCAAACACAGTAAAGCGAGATAACGCACCACCAGAAAACATGTTAAACATGCCTAAAATGCCACCACTTTGTGATTCAAATAACTGTTTCAATACGGCTGGATCAATACCAGGCACTGGAATATGCGCACCTAAGCGATATACCACTAAAGCACCCAACACAAACCATAAGCGACTTTTAAGCTCGCCCATTTTACTAACAGATGCTAATAAACTATCTTGCGCCAATGTGTTTACTCGCTAATTCGCTTATTCGGCCGTTGCAACTTTGCCGCCAGCAGCTTCAACCGCTGCACGCGCGCCTTTGGTCAACAACAAGCCACTTAAGTTTAGCTTTTTAGTAATTTCGCCAGACAAAAACACTTTAGCTGCCAAAGCATTGCCTGAAATAACGTTGGCTTGTTTTAAAACCAACAAATCAATGGTATCGACTGGTAGATTATTTAACTCAGATGTGCGCACATGCGCAGTATCTTTTTTAGTTAACGATTTAAAGCCACGCTTTGGCAAACGACGCTGCAAAGGCATTTGACCGCCCTCAAAACCGACTTTATGGAAACCGCCAGTACGTGATTTTTGACCTTTATGTCCACGACCTGCAGTTTTACCAAAACCAGATCCAATACCTCGACCAACGCGACGACGTTCTTTTTTTGAGCCTTTTGCAGGCTTAATTGTATTCAATTGCATTATGCTTCTACCTTTAAGAGATAGTTCACAGCATTAATCATGCCGCGAGTTTCTGGTGTATCTTGCACTTCAACCGTGTGGTGCATGCGGCGTAAGCCTAAACCTTTTACAGTAGCTTTATGTGCTTCAATACGACCAATCAAGCTTCTCACCAGGGTTACTTTAACCATTTTTCCATCTTTTGCTTTAGGGCTAGCTTTCACAGCAACTTTAGCTGGAGCAGCTGTTTTTGCTTTTGCTGGCGCTTTTACTTTTACATCTTCTGTTTTAGTTGTCGCCATGATTACCCTCTAATTTCTTCAACAGATTTACCACGTTTTGCGGCAATTTCTGCTGGTGTATTCATTGATTCTAGGCCATTTAAAGTAGCACGAACCAAGTTATATGGATTAGTTGAACCGATACACTTAGCAACCACGTTAGTAATGCCCATCACTTCAAAAATCGCGCGCATTGCGCCACCAGCAATAATGCCAGTACCTTCAGATGCAGGCTGAATAAACACTTTAGCAGCGCCATGCACACCTGTTACAGCATGGTGCAACGTACCATTATTTAAATTTACTTTTAGCATGCCGCGACGCGCTTCATCCATGGCTTTTTGTACAGCAACTGGCACTTCACGCGCCTTGCCTTTACCCATACCAACTGCGCCATCGCCGTCGCCGACAACAGTCAGCGCCGCGAAACTCATAATACGACCACCTTTAACCGTTTTACTAACACGATTTACAGTAATCATTTTTTCACGCAAACCATCGGTTTGTTGTGATTGTTGTTCCATTTCTCTAGCCATTATCTGTCTCGCCTATTAGAATGAAAGACCGTGTTCACGCGCAGCATCTGCCAACGCTTTGATACGACCATGGTACTTGTAGCCAGAACGATCGAAAGCCACTGTTGTAATACCAGCTTTTTTCGCTTTTTCAGCAATTAACTTACCAATTGCAGCAGCCGCTTCAACGTTGCCGCCATTTTTTAATGTTTTACGCACACCCGCTTCAACGGTTGAAGCGCTAGCCAATACTTTATCGCCAGTTTCAGCAATAATTTGTGCATAAATATGCGTATTAGTACGATGCACACTTAAACGTGTCACTTTTAACTCGGCAATTTTGGCACGGGTTTTACGTGCACGGCGCAAGCGATTATCTACGTTATTCATTATCTTTTAGTCCTATTTATTTTTTCAGTTACTTATTTCTTTTTAGTTTCTTTAATCGCAACTACTTCATCTGCATAACGCACACCTTTACCCTTGTAAGGCTCTGGTGCACGATAAGCACGAATTTGCGCAGCCACTTGACCAATCACTTGCTTATCAAAACCAGTCAAAATAACCTCTGTTGGCGTAGGTGTTTGTACCGTGACACCAACAGGCATTTTATGATTGATAGGATGTGAATAACCAAGCTCTAAATTCAACATTTGACCTTGTGCGTTAGCTTTATAGCCAACACCCACCAATGTTAGTTTGCGGCTAAAGCCAACCGAAACACCCTGTACCATATTTGCAACCAAAGCACGCAATGTACCCGACATAGCACGTGAGTGCTGACTGTCGCTAGTTGCAGTAAACGTAATAGTTTGGCCTTCTTGCTTTAAAGTAACTGCATTTGTAAGCGGCTGAGATAATTTACCCAACGGGCCGCTAACATTAATTGCGCTAGCACTAAGTGCAACTTCAACTTTATCTGGAATAGAGACTGGATTTTTAGCAACACGTGACATTTGCTTCTCCTTAAGCCACTACGCACAACACTTCGCCACCGATACCGGCTGCCTGTGCTTTACGATCTGTCATTACACCCTTGGATGTAGACAATATTGTCACACCAAGACCATTCATTACTTTAGGGATGTTTTGACTACCCTTGTAAACACGCAAACCAGGCTTGCTGACGCGGTCAATTTTCTCAATAACTGGGCGGCCTGCATAATATTTCAAGCTAATGCTCAACAAAGGTTTACCATCATTTGCAATTACTGCAAAATCATCAATATAACCTTCATCTTTTAACACAACGGCAATTGCGCCTTTGAGCTTAGATGCTGGCATAGAAACTGATAGCTTGTTTACACTTTGCGCATTACGAATGCGGGTTAGCATGTCGGCAATCGGATCACTCATACTCATAAATCTACTCCTCCGTTACCAGCTAGCTTTGATAATGCCTGGCACTTGGCCACTCATCATCAAATCGCGCAATTTACTGCGGCCGATACCAAATTTACTGTAAACACCACGTGGGCGGCCTGTAAGTGCACAACGATTACGCAAGCGTACTGGGCTTGAATTACGTGGCAAACTTTGCAATTTTGAACGCGCATCACGACGGTCTTCGGCACTAACCTTAGTGTCGTTAATAATTGCGTTTAAAGCATCGCGTTTTGCTGCAAATTTTTTTACGGTGTCGCGACGTTTAATTTCGCGCTCTATCATACATGTTTTTGCCATGTCTTAACCTCTAAAAGGAAAACTAAACGCAACCAAAAGTGCTTTGGCTTCTTCGTCTGTTTTTGCCGTTGTCGT
>JANOYU010000089.1:0-20059 GCA_031429035.1 Methylophilaceae bacterium | reverse complement strand
GGTACCGTGTGGGTAAATGACAAAGCCTTACAAGAAAACACCCGCAATAAAGAGGTAGCAATAGGTAGCTTGCGTGACGATAGCAACCGCGTGCCAATAAAATTAAGTGGCAACGGCAAACACCTTAATTTAAAAGCTGGCCAGGTGTACGATCCACAAACTGGCCGCGTGCGCGAGGCAAGAAATAACGCAGCGCAGGGCGACAGTGTAAGCGGCACGATTGGTGATTAATTTTAAGTGATATGCAAATGCTTAATCAATCTAAAGCAAAGCAAAAAGGCGTAGCATTAATCATATTTGCATTGATATTCGCATTAGCTGCAACTGCATTCTTAATATCAGGCTTAGATGGTACCTCACTTAAAAAAGAGCGACAGAAAAGAACAGCATTTGCACTTGCTGATGCAAAAGCTGCATTAATTGGATATGCCCTTAAAAGTGGAATTTTAACTGGCGCCGATCGCCCTGGAGATTTACCTTGTCCAGACACGAACCATGACGGTTCATCCGAAACTTCCTGCCCAGGTAATGCAATAGGAAGATTGCCCTGGAGAACATTGGGATTAGCTGATTTACGTGATGAGTATGATGAAAGACTATGGTATGCAGTATCGGCCAATTACAAAAAAAATCCTAAAATTGGGAAGCTGAATAGTGCCACAAATGGCACGATAAGCTTACGCGATTCAACGGGAACAATAATCAGAAATGGGACAACTGCAACCGCAGCAATAGCTGTTGTAATCTCTCCAGGCAATCCTCTAACCAGGCAAGATGGAGTTGTACAAAATCGTATAGTTGCAAACTACGATAACGCACTACATTATTTAGATAATTTTGATAGTGTAGACAACAGTAAAGACGAAGATAACAGCGGCTTTGTCGAAACTAGCACTAATGGCTTTATTAGCGGCTTGATAAAAGATGCTAGCAATGCAGTTGTTTTAAACGACAGCATAATTGCAATTAATTATGGTGATTTAATGCCTTTATTAGAAAAAAGAGTGGCAAATGAGGTAAAGAAAAGATTAACTGATTTAGGTGGTTTACCTTTAGCCGTGCCTTTTACTAACCCAAGTACACTAAGCAATAATTTCGCACCTGTAAAAGCAACGAATCAAGGCCTGTTACCTGTATACCCTCATTATTGGTTTAGTATTGATTCAAATCCTTCTTATATAACATACTCTGGCAATGTAAATTTTAGCGATGTTAAAAGTGGTTTTTTAGAACCGGGCTTCTGTGAACAAAGTGGTTCACAAATAGTATGCAGCGGCAGAAAAAAAATGATGCTGGGTGCCACGGCTTTTTGGCGAAATATTTCCATCAATATCAATGGTATATTGAATGCTGCCAATTCGTTTCCTAGCTCAAATATGATTGGTAGCTTAACAATAAATGACGTTAGAATTTCAGATGGTATAACTATAGGAGCTGGTGCCATTACACCAACACCAACTACTAAAATATCTATATCACCAACAATCTCAACAAATTTCCCAGTGTGGTTAACTACCAACGATTGGCACCATGAGATCTACTATGCGGTTGCAAATTCATTCGTTTATAGTGCATCGTACCCTCCAGTATGTGGCAGTTGTTTATCAGTTAATTATAATGGGGGTGTTATTGCAAATGTTGGCGCAATTACTTTAGTAGCAGGGCGAAAACTAAGCTCAACACTCTACCAACCAATAACACCTCAAAATAGACCCAGTGCAAATTTATATGACTATTACGATACTTTTAATAACCAAGTAGGCGGAGTCACTTATGATTGGAATAGAGTGCTTTCTAAAACATTTAATGATCAATTGGTAGTTATAACGCAATGAATCTATTTTTTAAAAAACAGTTGGGATTTACTTTGGTGGAGATGGCTATAGTGCTTGTCATTATCGGCTTATTGATAAGTGCCTTTTTAACACCATTAAGTGCTCAAAGAGAAATAAAAGACTATAACGAAACGAAACAAAAAATTGTAACTATCAAAGAAGGTTTACTTGGTTTTGCGGTTTCTAACAAACGCTTACCATGCCCAGATACAGATGGCGACGGTTTAGAAAATTTAGCAGCGCCACTTGTTTCAGACAATACACCTGTTACAGGACAAAGCACACAAGCATTTACATGTGTAAATTTAGAAGGGTTATTACCGTTTCAGACTTTAGGGGTCGAAAAAACTGACAGTTGGTCGAACCTTTTTTCTTACAGAGTTGCGCCTACATTTAGTACACGAACTTTAGAATGGAGTTCAAATGGGGCATCAGGGAATGTTTTAAGTGACACTTATTTCACTTTATCAAGTAATGGAAATATAACTGTTCGAACCCGTGGCGATAACGCTGCAACGGCAGGCATCATAGAAAGTAAATTTATTTCCAACTTGGTTACTAATGCAGTTGCAATAATAATCTCGCGCGGTAAAAACGGTTATGCTGCGACTAGTACAAATGGGATAGTTTTACCTAATCCCCCAGCATCAAATGTTGATGAAACGAGTAATGCTAATATTGGTACTATTAAAATTTCAAGATTCGCGATTGCACCTAGTAACGCGTGTAGTGATACAGCTGAAGGTTCAAGTTACTGCGAATTTGATGATCAGATTGACTGGTTACCAACAAACTTGATTTTTAATCGTATGGTTACTGCTGGCCAATTACCCTAATGAACGACAACCAACTCCTGCGTTATAGCCGCCATATTCTATTACCGCAGATTGAATATGCAGGCCAAGAAAAGCTCACAAAAAGTCATGTATTAATTGTGGGTGCAGGTGGTTTAGGGTCGCCAGCAGCCTTATATTGTGCGGCATCTGGCGTAGGTAAATTAACCATTTGTGATTTTGATACTGTAGATTTAACCAATTTACAGCGGCAAATTATTCACACCACACAAAGTGTTGGTATAAATAAAGCAGTTTCTGCGCAACAGACGATTTTTAAGATTAACCCCGAAGTCAATGTGCAAACCATTCAACAAAAATCGTCCGAAGCAGAGTTTAAAATATTGGCTGAAAATGCAGACGTAGTGATAGATTGCAGCGATAATTTTGCCGCGCGCTATGCGCTAAACCGTGTGTGTTTTGCACTTAAAAAGCCGCTCATTTCTGGCGCAGCAATTGGGTTTGAAGGGCAAGTTAACGTATTTGATTTTAGACATAAAGCCAGCCCGTGTTACCACTGCTTGTTTCCTGATATTGGTAATGACCAAGAAATGCGTTGCTCTGACAATGGCGTATTTGCGCCACTGGTAGGCATGATAGGCACTACGCAAGCAGCTGAGGCGTTAAAATTGCTGATGAATATTGGCGAAAGTTTACAAGGCCGTTTGCTGCTGCTGGATGCGCTTGCAATGGAGTGGCGCACAATTAAGCTAAGCCGCGACTCCAAATGTGCAGTCTGCAGCTAGTTTTTAATATTTAAGCATACCCTGCAAGGCGCATGGATATTGGCTTACAGGGTATTAGTTTTTAGCTTAATTATAAAAAAATTAATTTAACTTCAATTCTAATTTTAGCGCTTGCTTTACGCGTTCAATCACATCGACCCAATTACCTAGCTCACACTGCCTAAACAGCCTTGCTGTGGGGTACCACGGGCTGTCATCTCTATCTAATAACCATCTATAGTCTGGCATATAAGGCAATAAAATCCACACTGGTTTACCCAAAGCACCTACTAAATGGGCAACGGATGTATCTACAGAAATAATTAAATCCATCTCATGAATGAGTGCGGCAGTTTCAGCAAAGTCATCAAGATATTCGCAATAAGATTGCACATGAAGTTTTGTCAAGCTAGCTTCTTCATCTGGTTTGATTTCTTTTTGCAAACAGTGAAACTGCGCATCAAGCGCCAAAATATCGGCTAGCATACTTATCGTGATGCTACGATTAATATCGTTCACATGTGCTGTAGAACCTGTCCATACTAAACCAATATTCACTTTTTTGGCTTTGGGATTTTTAATAGGGTGATTTTGTATTCTAGTTTGCCATTTTTTTGCCAATGCTGCATCTGCGTACAGATAAGGTATTTTGGCTGGAACATTTTCTAGTTGCGTATTAAACGCCAAAGGCAAAGACATGATTGGGCATTGCAAGTCAAATTTTGGCAGCTTATCTTTATCAGTAACAACAATTATTGAGCTAAAATCAGCTTGCTGTTTGAACCCATCTGCAAAAAGTTTATATAGCGCAATTGGCGCTGTAATATATACTTGTTTAAAACCTTGACTAATTAGCATGGGCAAATAACGACAAAACTGTATCATATCGCCATAACCTTGTTCGTTATGTATCAATATGGTTTTGCTGTTTGCGGGCGCTTTACCCAGCCAAAGTGGTTTACTTAAATACTCTTTTGTAATTGTTTTGTTTGGAATAGCCTGCCAGCGCGACTCATACAATAGCCAACCATTTTTAAAATCACCCATTAACAAGCAAAGCACCGCTTTATTAAAATAAGAAAAATGGTTATCGCTATTGAGTTCAGTAAGTACGTCATATGCAAGCAAGGCCTCATCAAAACGCTTTAGCTGCGCCAATGCGCCAGCGCGATTGTTTAATGCCGCAATAAAAGTAGGGTCTATTGCAAGTGCGGCTTCGCAGTTATCTAACGCTTTTTGTGGTTGATTTAATATTAAATGCGCGTTGCCAGAGTTAGAAATTGCATGTATGTGCTGCGGGTCAAGCGCTAGCGCTTGCTGGTAGCTAGCCAATGCTTCACTGGGTTTTTTTAAGGCCTGCAAAGTATTACCACGGTCATTATAAGCATTAGCAACGCCAGCATCTAATGCAATAAACTGGTTAATTGCACTAAGCGCCTCATCAAAGCGATTTGCCTCATGCAAATATTGATATAGCTTATAAAATAAATTAGCAGATTGCTTAATATGGCTTGTAGCAGCCAGATAAGTTGCAATGATTGCATCGGTATCACCCAACTTTTTAAGCAATATTACTTTATTTTTGTAAGCCTCTTCATACTGTGGGTTTAAATCTAGCGCTGCGTTAATGAATTTTAACGCTTCATTAGCCCGATTTAATTTCTCTAATAACAGGCCATAGTTGTGCAAGGTAAGCGCATTTTGTTTATCTAACCTTAGGGATTTTTCAAAATTATCTTGTGCAGCTACAAGTTGATTTTGTTGCATATACATAGTGGCTAATATAGTAAGCGCTTCTGTGTTGTTTGGTGTAGTTTGGTTAATAGATATAATCTGTTGTTGGGCTGCATCAATATCACCCGCTGCATGCAATGCTAAGGCTTGGTCAATTTGTGTGCGCACATTCGAGTCGACTAGTATTGGTGCAATAAGTTTGTGGCTATTTTTTCTATTTGGTAAAATTAATAGATATTGGTTTAATGCATCTTTAACACGTCCAATCACCTCCGCCCAATCGTTTTGTTTGGTTTGCCTAAATAATCTAGCAGTGGGGTACCACGGGCTATCTTCTCTATTTAACAACCATCTAAAATCTGGCACGAAAGCTAATAAAACCCATATTGGCGCAGCCAAAGCCCCTGCTAAATGTGCAACCGAGGTATCGACAGAAATCACTAAATCCATCTCAGCAATTAAGGCAGCTGTGTCTATAAAATCGTGTAAATCATATTGATGCACTTTGACGTTATTAAAAATTTGCAACAGCTTTAGCGCACCTTCATCACTTGCACGAACCTCTTTTTGTAAAACATGAAACTCGGCATCGACATTAAATAATGAGCCGAGTTGACTGAGTGAAATGCTACGATTATGGTCGTTTAAATGCCCAGCTGTGCCTGTCCAAACAATGCCAATTCTTGGCATTGTTTTTTTACCTAGTTTATTTTTCCAAAGCTCAGTTTTACTTTTTGGAACTTTAAGGTAAGGCACTTTGGAAGGAATACTCTCTAGGCGTGTATTAAAAGCCAGTGGCAAGCTTAGTAATGGACAGTGAAAATCAAACGCAGGTAAAGGCTTTCCTTTTAAAACGTAAGTGAAGTTATCGGATAACGTTTTTACTAATTCATATTGTATTTGGTGTAGTTCTAAAATAACTTTTGCACCTAGTTTTTCTACTTCAAGCGCGTAGCGACAAAATTGAATAACATCACCATGACCCTGCTCTGCATGTAGCAGAATGGTTTTATCTTGAATATTTTCTTTGCCCCGCCACATCGGCTGTTGAAAATCTCGAGCTTGTAACTTTGCTTCCTTACTTTGCCAACGATATTCATACAATGACAAGCCTGTTTCAAAATCGCCGTTAAGCAATTTTAACAACCCAAAATTGTAATGAACGCCCGTATGATCTGGTTTTAAGGCAATCACTTTCTTAAATTCCGCTTCTGCCAAATCAAATTTTTTTAATCGGTAATAAACTAAAGCCAAGTTGTAATGTGCATCAAAGTAATCAGCCTTTAGCTCAGTTGCTCGCTTTAAATAAACGGCTGCACGCGTATTTTCTTCTAGCTGAGACAAATATGAGCCTAAATTATTGTGTACATCAGCAAAATCTGGCTTTATCTGTAAAGCTTTTTCGCATACCGCAATCGCCTCTTTTGTACGTTTTGTATTGTTAAGTATGATTGCAAAGTTACAAAGTGCGTAGGCATTATTAGGCGCAAAAAATAGTACTTTATTGATATGCTGCTCTGCCTCGGCGTCTTTACCAGCTTGTAAGTAAAGTGTGCCCAGCATATTATTAGCACCTAAATCGTTAGGGTATTGCGCTAATATCTTTTTATATGCAGCTTCAGCTTCATTAGCCTTACCCGCATTATGTAAATCTAAGGCACTATTTAACTCTGCTCTATCACCTGCTTCTGCCTTAATGTTAGGCATAGGTGCTGAAGTTTTAATATCTTTAGTGGCGGCTTTGCTAAATTTTAACGGGTTTACGTTTGGTGTTTTCAGCCACAGCGTAAACTCAGCATTTAGTTGCGCAATAATCTCTTTCCAATCGTTAATTTTGGTTTGCCTAAACAGTTTAACCGATGGGTACCACGGGCTATCGTCACGATTTAGCAACCATCTAAAATCTGGTAAATAAGGTATAAGTAACCACAGCGGTTTACCTAGTGCGCCAGCCAAATGTGCAATAGCGGTATCGACTGAAATGACTAAATCCATTTCATCAATCAAGGCTGCTGTATCGCTAAAATCATGCAGCTCATTTTCATGGTTAATCAGCTTGGTTTTAACCTGATTTAAATCCAAAATTTGCCAATCTCTTGGTTTTGTCTCTTTTTGTAACAGATGAAACTCGGCATTCATGCGTAAGATCATTGTTAAAAAATGTACTGGTAGGCTACGTTTCCAGTCATTTTCATAAGCACTAGACCCCGACCAAGCAATACCAATGCGCGTCAAAGTTTTTTTACCCAATTTTTGGTGCCAATATTGTTTTTTGTCTGCAGGTGCTTTTAAATAACGATTATATGTAGGCACATTATTTAAGCGTGTGCTTAAAACAAAAGGCAGGCTAGCTATAGGGCAGTGAAAATCAAACTCTGGAAGTGCTTGCCCAGCTTCTATATAAACGAACTTATTGGATAAAGATTGAATAAGTGGCAATAGTGGCGCCTGCAACTCTAAAATAACTTTTGCGCCTAATTTCTCCAATTCCAGCGCATATCGACAAAAGTAGATAAAATCACCAAAGCCCTGTTCAAGGTGCAATAGTACCGTTTTACCTTTAATATTTTCGGCGCCCAACCATAAGGATTTATTAAAATGCCGAATTTTGTTTTTATTTTCATTTGCATACCAGCGCCATTCATATAAAGGCAACCCTATTTCAAAGTCACCTTGCAACAACTTCATCAACCCCAAATTAAAATTGGGCTGATAAAAACTGGGCTTTAGTGCTATTGCCTTTTTAAAGTTTTGTTCTGCTTCGTCAAATTGCTTGGTCTGTACCAAACATAAAGCAAGGTGGTAACGCGAATCAAAGTAGTTAGAATTAATCTCTAGCGCACGATTAAAATTGGGAATTGCATTAGAAAACTGACGTAGTCTATGTTGACTTAAGCCTAAATTATTAAATGCATCTGCGTAATTTAGGTCTAGCTCCGTGGCTTTAGCATAAAACGCAATAGCTTCATCGTGTTTATTGCTACTACTTAGTATAGTACCTAAATTATTTAGTACAAATGCTTGGTCGGGATTAGCTTCGAGTGACTTTTTTAGACAAGCTTCCGCCTCAGTTAATTGGTTGATTTGCAAATAAAGCGTACCTAAATCAGCCAAAGCTTCTGCATGATTGGCATCAAACCTAAGCAGTTCAATATAAAGTTTTTCTGCCTCTAAGAACTTGCTATCAATATATAAAGCATGTGCTGTTTTGTATAGTTGGGCAATATTGTTTTGGGCAGCAGATTCTGATTTCATAGGCAAACAAATAAATTTACATTGAACAACAATATTAAATCAGCTTACTTGCCACCCACCAAGTTTTTTACCGCACTGACTAAATCACCTGGCACAATCACAATTTTGCTATTAGCTGAGGTGGCCATTTTTTGCATAGCAGTAATATAGCGATCGCCCAATAAAAAGGTGGCAGAGCTGCTGTTATCTTTTGCGGCATCGGCAATAAATTTAATTGATTCTGCCGAGGCTTTTGCGGCCACCATTTGTGCCTCAGCATCTTTACGCGCGGCTTCTAATCGGGCTTCTGCGTTTAATATCAGCGATTGTTTTGCGCCTTCGGCCTCTGTCACTACGGCCACGCGTTCACGCTCGGCGGCAGCTTGGCGCTCCATCGCGTCTTGCATATTAGATGATGGTTTAATGTCTTGAATCTCAACACTTTTTACCGTTAAACCCCAATCCAGCGCCTCATCGGCAATAGCTACTTTAAGCTCTGTTTTAATGCGGTCGCGCGATGTTAACGCCTCGTTTAATTGCATGCCGCCAATGATAGAGCGCAAGTTGGTTTGCACCATATTACGCATGGCCTCGCGAAAATTTTCAATGCCATATACCGCGCGTTCAATATTGCTTACTTTAATAAAAGCCACCGCGTTGGCTAAAATGACTGCGTTATCGGCGGTAATCACTTCTTGCTGCGGTATTTCTAAAATAATATCTTTGGTAGTGACTTTGTAACTAACACGGCTGAAAATAGGGTTAATCACATGTAAACCTGGGCTTAAAACACCTGCAAATTTGCCTAAGCGCTCTACCACCCACTCCTCACCTTGCGGCACAATGCGCACGCCTTTTACAATTGCCACAATAACTGCAAATATAATTAATAACGGTACTAAGCCAAAATCAAACATAGGAGTTTTTCCTTAAGATATACAAATAAATTAAATAATTTTTACGCGCAAAGTATTGCCTTCAACCGCTACCACGGTGGCACTATTGCCGGCCTCTATGGTTTCGTTGGCAATGGCAGGCCATTCGCGGCCGCCCATTAAGCCTTGTGTAAAGGTAATGGTGCCAGTTTGGTTGGGGCCACAAGTTTTGGTAATTTCACCTACACGGCCAATCTCTTCACCTTGTGCTTGGCCAACGCGCGAGTGGGTTTCGGTTTTTTTGTAATGTAGTTTCCAAATAGCCAATGCGCTAATTGATAACGCTGCAAACATGACAAATTGCAACGCCAATGCCAAATTGGGCAATATTACCAACGCCAATGCAACGCTTAAAGCTGATATTGCAAACCACAAAATATATACGGTGCCAGTGGCCATTTCTGCCGCCAACAAAATTAAACCAATCGCACCCCAAACCCACATTGCACTTAGCATATTCTGCCTCTTTTAATTCATTGGTATCATCATATCATTGCCATCAATTTAAGCAACGGGTGAACCGCCAACTTGATTTAGAATCTTAAAATGATGAGTAACCCACTTCACATTGTTTGGTTTAAGCGTGATTTACGTGTGCAAGACCATGCTGCACTGTTTAACGCCTGCAAAGCGGGCGTGGTGGTGCCTGTGTTTGCGTGGGAGCCCGCTGTGTGGGCGGGTGACGATTATGCGGCGCAACACCAAGTGTTTATTGCCGAATGTTTGGCAGTGCTAGCGACTGATTTAGCCAATATAGGCTTAACGCTGCTGCAAACTAATATTGGTATGCTAGAAACGTTAATCGCCATCAATAAAACTCAGCCAATTGCCGCCATTTATAGCCATGAAGAAACAGGTAATGATGCCACATTTACGGTGGATAAAACGGTGGCAAGATGGTGCAAAACGCACAATGTTACTTGGCATGAGCACCCACAAAATGGTGTGGTACGGCGGCTACAAAATCGTAATCACTGGAACGGATATTGGCAACAACGCATGAACGCACCAATAATTGGCATGCCCTGCAAGCCAATATCTATGCGGTCTGCAGAGCAGGCATTATTATATGAGAATTTAAATCAGCACACAAAACCAATGGCAAGTGGCCAAGATAAACCGCGCCGCCAGCGCGGTGGCCGCAGCCATGCCTTAGAAATTTTTAACAGTTTTTTAGATGGTCGTGCCGCCAAGTTTCGCGGTGGTATTTCTAGCCCACTTACTGCGGTGACTGCAGGCTCGCGCTTATCGCCTTATTTGGCTTATGGCTGCTTATCAATGCGTGAGGTGGTGCAAGCCACGCGTGATAGGCGCGACTGGGCTACCGAAGTGCCACATATGTTCCCCAGCAGTTTAAATGCAGGCTTGGTTGGTTTTGAATCGCGCTTGCATTGGCATTGCCATTTTATGCAGAAGTTAGAATCTGAGCCTGAAATGGAATTTGCTAACTTGCACCATGCGCACGATGATATGCGTGATGAGCAACTGGCCGATGTTGAATCGCAGCGACGTTTGCAAGCATGGAGCAGCGGCCAAACTGGCTGGCCATTGGTGGATGCGTGCATGGCCATGTTGCGCGACACGGGCTGGATAAATTTTAGAATGCGCGCCATGTTAATGAGCACTGCCAGTTATTTATATTGGCTGCATTGGCGCGGCTCTGGCCTGCATTTGGCGCGCGAATTTTTAGATTACGAGCCAGGTATTCATTGGCCACAAACGCAAATGCAAAGTGGTACAACAGGCATTAACACGCTGCGTATATACAGCCCAATTAAGCAAGCACAAGACCAAGACCCCACGGGTGCGTTTGTGCGACACTGGCTACCAGCGTTAAAAAATGTGCCCAATACATGGATTTTTGAACCCTATTTAATGCCCAAAAATTTGCAACTTCAATATGGTTGCCAGCTAGATAAGCACTACCCAGCACCCATTGTTGATATTGCCCGTACCACGCGTGAAGCACGTGCCAAAATATCTGTCGCAAGGCGCAAACAAGGTGTGTATGACGAAACGCTAGCCGTAATTAAAAAGCATGCCTCACGCAAAGGCATGCAAGGTAGTGAGCGCGATAATAACGGCCAAATAATCTCTAGCAAGAGATTACAAAAAAAGAGTAAACTGCTGAAAGTAAACATAAAACAGCAAGAACTTTTTTAATGACAAAAGCATTTAAACTTAACTTACCCGCCGAACGCGCCGAGCGCTTGCAGTACATTCGCCGCATGTTTCCGCAGGCTGTTGGTGCGCCGCTAGGCGATGATTGGCGCGGCGGCAGGCAAGAAGCCTTAAAGCGAATAAACACCATGGATGTAGAGGCTTACAGTCGCAATCGTAATTTTTTAAATGGCACAGTTTCGCATCTCTCCCCGTATTTTAGGCATGGCTGCCTTACTTTAAAAGAAGCATCAGATAATGTACGTTATCGCTATGGCGCGCAATCTGAAAAATTTGTGCAAGAGCTGGCTTGGCGCGATTACTGGCGGCGCGTTTGGTACGATTTAGGTAATGGTATTCTTAGCGATATAGAAGACCCTAAGGTGGCGCTGGGTGATAAATTATTGCCAGATTTTATTCGCCAAGGCATCACTGGCTTGCCGTGCATGGATGGTGTGATTCGCAGCCTATTGCATGACGGCTATGTGCACAACCATGCACGCATGTGGTTTGCCGCCTATGTGGTGCATTGGCTTAAGGTCGATTGGCGCGAAGCCGCCGACTGGTTTGAAAATCACTTGCTAGATGGCGACAAAGCCTCTAATCACCTGTCTTGGCAATGGGTAGCATCGTTATTCAGCAGCAAGCCATATTATTTTAATAAAGAAAATTTAAGCCGTTTTACCGGCGAGAAATATTGCCTAAATTGCAAAGTAAAATGTCCATTTGATGCCAGTTACGATCAGCTTAAAGAACAGCTTTTTAGCGATAGCGTGCCGCAAACTGCAAAAATTCATCGCGTCATCATGCCAGAAAAAATGGCCATATCTACCCACCAAGCACGCGCGATTTTTGTGCACGATGAAATGCTGTCTGCTGCGCACCCTTTATTACGCCAACCAATGCCTAAGTTTTTTGTATTTGATGACACGTTACAAGGCAAATGGCCGTTAAAACGCTTGCAGTTTGTGGCCGATTGCTTAAGTGAGCTACAAGAAGTAGAGATATGGATTGGCGATACGCGCGAGATACTAAAAGAGCGTGGCGTGGGGCAAATCGTTACGCAAGACACACCAAATAGGCAACTTAAGGCGTTATTAGAGCCGTTTAACCCAAGCTGGCAAGCCGAAATTAAATTTGCCGAGGCAGAAATTAGCGAAAAACGTTTAAAACGTTTTAGCCGCTATTGGGAGAAAGTTGGCGTGGAGTTGTTTGGCGAAGCACAAGAGAAAAAAGTAAGTTAAATAAAACATTAGGGGAATTTGATGGTGATATTGTTAGTGATTTTGGCTTTAGTTGTGTTGTATTTTGTGATGACCTACAACAGCTTAATTAGCATTAAAAATAATGTAGAAAAAGCCTGGGCTAACATTAATGTGCTGCTTAAACAGCGCAATGACGAGCTGCCAAAGTTAATAGATACCTGCAAAATTTACATGAAGCACGAGGCACAAACGTTAGAAAACGTCACACGTGCACGCATGGGTGTAGATTCGGCGCGCGAATCACATAATATTAACGCGCTTGGCGCTGCAGAATCTGCCCTAGCAGCCAGTATTGGCGGGCTATATGCGGTGGCCGAGAATTACCCAGATTTAAAAGCTGACCAAACTTTTATCAATTTGCAGCAGCGCATTACTGGCTTAGAGAATCAAATTGCCGATAGACGCGAATTTTATAACGATTCGGTAAATGTAAATAATGTACGCATAGCGCAGTTTCCCGATTTTATCGTAGCTGGTTTGTTTAGTTTTGAGCAAAAACCATTACTAAAATTTACGTCAGCAGAGCTAAAAGATATTGATGTAAGTGCGCGCTTTAACGCCTAAACGCTAAATTTAATATGTTTAGGCGTTTAAAAAGCCAAACGGTTAATTTGGCTGCTTTGGGTGTTTTTGGCGGCATTTTTCTTGTTGCCTATCTGCTGCATTTAAATCGCCATTCGCATCACACCTGGCAGCTTTTGTTAGCTATTGGCATAACGCTTAGTTTTTTTGCCTGCCTGTTTAATTATTGGCGCCTGCTTAAAATGACCGAGGCGCCCATTTCTACAATCGCCGCCGCCGCGCAAGGCTATATCGAGCTATACGGCAAAGCCAGTTGCGAAAAAGCTTTAAAAACGCCGTATCAGGGCATTCCCTGTGTGTGGTATCGCGCTTGGGCGTTTGCAAACCGTGAAGGTGATGATGAGGATGGCTTTGATATTACCAATAACCAGTTGCTTGATTATTCTGAAAGCCAAACCATATTTACCCTAGATGACGGCACCGCCAAATGCGAGGTAAACCCGCAAGGTGCCGAGGTGATTCATTTTATGGCGCGCACTTGGCGCAAAAATAATCACCGTTATGCAGAGGAATATTTGCCAGCGGGTAAACCTTTATACGTGATAGGCCAACTAGATACGCGCAAAGACCTGTTGGATGATGCACAAATAAACCAATTTTTACGCGAAAAGTTAGCCGATTGGAAAACGCGGCCGCAACAATTATTAAACCGCTTCGACCAAAATCGCGATGGCCAGCTTGATATGCACGAGTGGCAGCAGGCACGCCAGCAGGCGCACCAATGCTTGCTTGCAGAGCATGCCAATCAAGCACATAATACCAATAAAAGCGGTATTGAATATACACTGGCTAAACCTGCAAGCAATCAACTATTTTTAATCTCGGCAATATCACCACAACAATTGCGCGACAGCCACAAAAATTGGCTAGCAATTCATAGCTGTTTGCTACTTTTGTTGCTGGTACTTTACCTGCAACTGGCCTAATGGCTTTGCGTTGGCCTATGTTAAAATATTGGTTATGACTACTGACGCAAAAACAAATCAAGAGCTCGGCCAAGGTTTAAACAAGTCTTTCGACCCAAAAGCCATTGAAGCAAAATGGTACGCTTTTTGGGAGGCTAAAGGCTATTACGCCGCAGGCCTCAACCCAGAAATCAAAGAAAATTTCTGCATATTATTGCCGCCGCCCAACGTCACCGGCACCTTGCACATGGGGCATGGCTTTAACCAAACGTTGATGGATGCACTAACGCGCTATCACCGTATGCGCGGCGACAACACACTGTGGCAGCCAGGCACAGACCACGCAGGCATTGCCACACAAATCGTCGTAGAGCGCCAGTTGGATGCGCAAGGTGTTTCACGACACAGCTTAGGCCGCGAGAAATTTTTAGAAAAAGTGTGGCAGTGGAAAGAATATTCTGGCAACACCATCACCAAGCAAATGCGCCGTCTCGGCACATCGCCAGACTGGTCGCGCGAGCGCTTTACAATGGACGAAGGGCTAAACAAAACTGTCACAGAAACTTTCGTGCGCTTATATAACGAAGGTTTGATTTATCGCGGCAAACGGCTGGTAAATTGGGATGTGAAACTCGGCACCGCCATTTCAGAGCTTGAAGTGTTGCAAGAAGAAGAAGATGGTTTTATGTGGCACATCAGCTATCCGCTTGCCGATAGTTCTGGCCACTTAACCGTTGCCACAACACGTCCAGAAACCATGCTGGGTGACGTGGCAGTGATGGTGCATCCTGAAGATGAGCGCTATAAACACCTTATCGGTAAAAACGTAAAACTGCCTTTGTGTGACCGCGAAATCCCTATTATTGCCGATGATTACGTGGATAAAGATTTTGGCACAGGCTGCGTTAAAGTGACGCCAGCACACGATTTTAACGACTATGCGGTTGGGCAACGGCATGCTTTGCCGCTGATAGAAATTTTGTCGCTTACTGGTTTGGTGAATGAAAATGCACCTATAAAATATCGCGGCTTAACCACCGTTGCAGCGCGTAAGTTGGTGGTAGAAGATTTAGAAGCGCAAAGTTATCTGGTAAAAACCGAAAAACACAAACTGAAAGTGCCGCGCGGCGATAGAACGGGCGTGATTATTGAGCCGATGCTCACTGACCAATGGTTTGTTGCAATGAGCAAGGCTACTAAAGATGCAAATGGCGCAGACGGCAAATCTATAACGCAAAAAGCGCTGGATGTGGTGGCGAATGGCGAAATCAAGTTTTACCCCGAAAACTGGGTGAATACTTACAACCAATGGCTGAATAATATTCAAGATTGGTGCATTTCGCGCCAATTATGGTGGGGGCATCAGATTCCAGCTTGGTATGGCGACAGCGGACAGATTTATGTAGCACACGATGAAGCTGAAGCTAAAAAATTAGCCGAAAAAGATGGCTACACTGGCAATTTAAAACGTGACGATGATGTTTTAGACACTTGGTATTCATCTGCATTATGGCCTTTCTCAACCCTAGACTGGACGGGCGATGCCGCCAAAGACGCCGCCAATATTGCCTTGCAGCAGTATCTGCCTTCTAGCGTGCTGGTCACAGGTTTCGACATTATTTTCTTTTGGGTGGCGCGCATGGTGATGATGACGAAACATATCACTGGCAAAATCCCATTTAAGCATGTGTATGTGCATGGCCTGATTCGCGATGCCGAAGGCCAAAAGATGAGCAAATCGAAAGGTAATGTGCTCGACCCGATTGATTTGATTGACGGCATTGGTTTGGATGAGTTGATTAAAAAGCGCACCACAGGTTTGATGAACCCAAGAGATGCCGAAAAAATTGAGAAGCGTACTCGCAAGGAGTTCCCAGAAGGCATTAACGCTTATGGCACAGATGCTTTGCGGTTTACATTTGCTGCGCTGGCAAGCCCTGGCCGCGACATTAAGTTTGATTTACAACGCTGTGATGGCTATCGAAATTTTTGCAATAAATTGTGGAACGCCACGCGCTTTGTGTTGATGAACACGCAGAAAGAAGACGGTAGCCCCCAAGACAACGGGTTTGACGCTGCCAGCTGTGGCGAAGGTGGGCGCAAGTTTAGCCAAGCCGACAGATGGATTGTGAGCAAATTGCAGCGCACCGAAGCCGAAGTTGAACGCGCATTTACCGATTACCGCTTCGACCTTGCCGCTAAAGCCATCTACGAATTTGTGTGGGATGAATATTGCGATTGGTATTTAGAACTAGCCAAAGTACAAATGCAAACGGGCGATGATGCCCAACAACGCGCAACCCGCCGTACTTTGTTGCGCGTGTTAGAAACCATTTTGCGCCTTGCTCACCCAATTATTCCTTTTATTACCGAAGAGATTTGGCAAACAATCGCACCCATGACTGGGAAAAGTGGTGCCAGTATTGTCATCGAGGCCTACCCAGTTGCACAGCCTGAAAAGCTAGATGAAGCAAGTGAAGTATGGGTAGCACAGCTAAAACAAATGGTAGAAGCCATACGCAGTTTGCGCGGCGAAATGGGTATTTCACCAGCCGAGCGTGTGCCATTATTTGCGGCGGGCGATACGGTTAAATTAGCAGAATATGCCAGCTATTTAAAAGCCTTAGCCAAGTTAGATGGTGTGACAATGTCGCGTGAGCTACGCGAAGCTGATTCGCCAGTAATGCTAGTGAACGATTTTAAATTAATGTTAAAAGTTGAAATTAACGTGGCTGAAGAAAGTGCGCGCATTGCCAAAGAAATTGCTAGAATCGATGCAGAAATCACAAAAGCGAATGGCAAGCTAAATAACGAAAGCTTTGTTGCGCGCGCACCTGCAGAAGTGGTAGCGCAAGAAAAAGCACGCGTGGCAGAATTTAGTGCGAGCCTAGAGAAACTAAAAGCCCAGTTAGCCAAACTAAAGTAGCGTGAAGCCAGATATAAAGACCACTGAAAAAGATAACCCAGCAACAGATAACCCTGCCGATGAAATTATGTGTGTTTGCAGTGGCACCACGCGTGGCAAAATTTATGATTTAGTCATGCAAGGCAAAGATTTTGAGGCGATTTCGCAATGGACTGGCGTTAATACGGGTTGCAGCGGTTGCGAATGGGACATTTCTGAGTTTGTAAAAGCGCTGATGGAGCAAAAGCCAGCCGCTTAAAAAAGCTATCATATTTAATTAAATAATCTTTAAATATAACCTATATTATCTGACTGCCCTGCAAGCCAATATCTATAAGCCTTACAGAGGCATAAAATTCTCTCGTAGTTGTTTATCTTAATTAAATTAACAAAATCAAATAAATAAATTGACGTCTGATTCGCCCGCAAACTCAAAAAACGTCGCAGCTCCGCCATATTCAATCTCGTCTATAAAGTCAGTTTTTTTAAAGTCGAATAAATCCACTGTCATTTGGCAGGCAATTAGCTTTACGCCGCTTTCAATGCACGCTGTGCGCAGGTCTTCAATGCTGGCCACGCCTTTACTGGCAATTTTTTGCTTCATCATCATGGTCGCCATGCTTTCCATACCAGGTATCATCTGCACCAAATTTGGCATCGTTACGGGCATCGGCATAGCGGGGTTGCCAAGTGGGGAAACTTTCATATCGCTTAAATCTTTTTTAAGCAGCGTTAAGCCATAAAATGTGAAAAAAATCTGCACTTCGTAATCTAAAGCCGCGGCGGTGGAGGCCAATATAAAAGGTGGGTAAGCCCAATCGAGCGTACCTTTAGAGGCGATTAAGGCTAGCTTTTTAGCCATGACTGTTCATTATTGCTTTAGTCAGCACGTTTTTTAATATAAAACGTCAATTCATTATCCACTTGGTCTAGCTGCAATAACTCATGCCCAGTTTGTTTGCAAAAAGCCTGAAAATCTTTCACCGCGCCCGGATCAGTGGCCATAATTTTCAAGGTTTGGCCAGCCTCAACTTCGCTTAAGCTTTTTTTGCAGCGCAAAATTGGCAACGGGCAATTTAAGTTACGCGCATCACATTCTTTATCAAAGTCCATCATTATTCCTAATTAAATTATTTTTTTGGGTTTAGTGTATAGCCGGCTTTGCCCCATGCAACCACGCCGCCAATTAAGTTAAATACATCTTGCACGCCTTTATTCACGGCAAAATCGGCCGCATGGGCCGAGCGTACACCGCTGTGGCAATAAAATACCACTGAATTTGCACTCAGCAATTTTTCGTATTCTAAAGGCAGCATAGAAAGTTGAATATGTATTGCCCCTGGAATAATGCCGCGCGCCACTTCGTCGTCATTTCGCACGTCTACCAAAAGCACCTTGGGCTTAACAATATGGTCGAATAAATCGGCCGCTTCAATTTCAGAATAACTTTTCATGGTGAGTCCTAATTAATTCACGTATTGTACACACGAAATATTAGATGTGTGAATACCACCTAAGCCAATACACTTTTAAGTCAAACATTTTTAAATGTTTAACTTCACATAAAATAAAAAGCGCCATGGTTTTAATCATGGCGCTTACTTAATACCAACTAAAAATTACTCGTCTGCTTCTTCAGTTTTTGCTTCTCTAGCAGGCGCGTCAATCAAAGCTTTCATGCTTAAACGCACTTTGCCTTTATCATCAATTTCGACTACTTTAACTTTAACAATGTCGCCTTCTTTTACAAAGTCGCTTACCGCGTTTACACGTTGATGGGCAATTTGCGAGATATGTACCAAGCCATCTTTACCTGGCAATAAGCTAACCACTGCGCCAAAATCTAGGATTTTTACCACAGGGCCTTCGTAGATTTGGCCAACTTCTACATCGGCCGTAATTTCAGCAATGCGACGACGCGCTTCTTCGCCAGCCTCGCCAGATGTACAGGCAATTTTAATGGTGCCATCATCTGCAATATCAATGTTAGTGCCTGTTTCTTTAGTTAGCGCCTGAATCACTGCGCCGCCTTTGCCTATTACATCGCGAATTTTATCTGGGTTAATTTTCATCACAATAATGCGTGGAGCAAATTCTGACATTTCCACATTTGCGCCAGCCATAGCATCTTTCATAATGCCTAAAATATGCGTACGGCCTTCTTTGGCTTGCGCCAAGGCAACTTGCATAATTTGTGCAGTAATGCCGGTGATTTTAATGTCCATTTGTAGCGCAGTAATGCCATTGGTAGTGCCTGCCACTTTAAAATCCATGTCGCCTAAGTGATCTTCATCGCCCAAAATATCGGTGAGCACCGCAACGCGGTTGCCTTCTTTAATCAAGCCCATGGCAATGCCCGCTACGTGTGCTTTCATTGGCACACCCGCATCGATTAACGCCAAACAGCCACCACAAACAGAGGCCATAGAGCTAGAGCCGTTAGATTCGGTAATCTCTGAAACCACGCGCATGGTGTAATCAAACTCTTCTTTTGTTGGCAGCGCGGCAATTAACGCACGCTTGGCTAAACGACCATGGCCGATTTCACGGCGTTTTGGTGTGCCAACACGGCCAGTTTCGCCAGTGGCGTACGGAGGCATATTGTAATGCAACATAAAGCGGTCTTTAAACTCGCCTTGTAGCGCGTCAATCACTTGCTCATCACGGCCTGTACCAAGCGTTGCAACCACTAAAGCTTGCGTTTCGCCACGGGTAAATAGCGCAGAACCATGTGTGCGTGGTAATACGCCAGTACGGATGGTAATAGGACGCACTGTGCGGGTATCGCGGCCATCAATGCGTGGCTCGCCATTTAAAATTTGGCTACGCACGGTTTTAGCTTCCAAATTAAAGAATTCGCCTTTAATTTTGTTGGCTTCTTCGGTGCTAGTATTTTCAGTAATCAACTCGCTCATTACACGGTTTTTAATTTCGTCTAATTTAGTA
>JANOYU010000088.1:0-1918 GCA_031429035.1 Methylophilaceae bacterium | reverse complement strand
ACGTATTGAGGCGCAAATGCACGGCGGCGGCCACGAGCGTGGCATGCGCAGCGGCACGCTACCTACGCACCAATGTGTGGGTATGGGCGAGGCGTTTCGAATTGCTCGGCTAGAAATGGCAACTGAAAACGAGCGTATTCGCATGCTCAGAGACCGCCTGCTGGCTGGCTTGCAGGGCATTGAAGAGACTTATGTTAATGGCGACCTTGAACATCGCATTCCGCATAATTTAAACATCAGCTTTAATTATGTTGAGGGCGAATCGTTGATTATGGCGGTAAAAGGCATTGCAGTTTCTAGCGGTTCTGCTTGTACTTCTGCCAGTTTAGAGCCAAGTTATGTGCTGCGCGCCTTAGGCCGCAGCGACGAGTTAGCCCACAGCTCAATACGCTTTAGTATTGGCCGCTTTACCACTGAAGCCGATGTGGATTACACCATTGATTTGATGAAAAGTAAAATTGAGAAATTAAGAGAATTATCCCCACTTTGGGAAATGTTTAAGGACGGCGTGGATATAAGCAAAGTCCAATGGGCAGCACACTAAAATGCTTCTCTTTTTTCGCCTAGCGGCGTTGTCGAAAAGCTTGCATAAAAAACTATGCGGCGCTTCCCTCCGCCTTGCTAGACAAAAAAATCGGGCGCATTTGAAGTTTGAAAGATTATTTAAGGAGTAAGAATCATGGCATATTCAGACAAGGTTTTAGATCACTACGAAAATCCGCGTAACGTGGGTAGTTTAGATAAAAACGACCCGAACGTTGGTACGGGCATGGTCGGCGCACCCGCTTGTGGCGACGTAATGAAGTTGATGATTAAGGTAAACGATAACGGCATTATTGAAGATGCTAAATTCAAAACCTATGGTTGCGGCTCGGCGATTGCGTCTAGTTCATTGGTAACAGAGTGGCTAAAAGGCCGCACCATTGACCAAGCTTACGCCATTAAAAATAGTGAAATTGCCGAAGAGTTGGCCTTGCCACCAGTGAAAATTCACTGCTCAGTATTGGCAGAAGATGCCATTAAGGCTGCAGTAGCCGACATTAAAGCCAAGCAATTAGCAGCGAAAGTAGCAGCATAAGAATTTTTTTAATTCTTATTAAATAGAGAGATTTATGGCAATTAGTTTAACTGAAGCAGCGGCAAACCGTGTTGAAAAATTCCTCGCCAATCGTGGCAAAGGCATAGGCTTACGTTTGGGTGTTAAAACTACAGGCTGCTCTGGCATGGCTTACACGCTGGAGTTTGTGGATGACATGCACCCAGAAGATATGGCTTTTGACAGCAACGGTGTGAAGGTCATCGTAGACCCAAAAAGCTTGGCGTATATCGATGGTACTGAATTAGACTTTACTAAAGAAGGCTTAAATGAAGGCTTTAAATTTAACAACCCGAATGTGAAAGACGAGTGCGGTTGCGGCGAGTCTTTCACAGTTTAATTTCTTCACAAAATCAAAAATTACTATGTTGCCGCGTCTTGCCGTACCCAATTGTACTGTCTGCGACGCGGCGCCTTGTACTTTTTAATTTATTAAAGAAATAAGGTTTTTTGTAATGTCGAATGCTAATTACTTTACTTTATTTAACCTGCCTGTGCAGTTTGATTTGGATTTAAAAGCATTAGAAAGCAACTTCCGCACTATCCAATCGGCCAGCCATCCAGACCGTTTTGTCACTGCAAGCACCGCTGAAAAATTACAATCGATGCAAACTGCCACATTAGCCAACGAAGCCTATTTAACACTTAAATCACCTGCCCTGCGAGCCGCATATCTATTGGCTCTACAGGGCATTCATGCGACTAGTGAAACCAACACCAAAATGCCACATGATTTTTTAATGCAGCAAATGGAATGGCGAGAGACTTTAGACGATGCCACGCACGCAAAAGATATGATTGTGCTGGAAAATTTGCTAAACG
>JANOYU010000087.1:0-8598 GCA_031429035.1 Methylophilaceae bacterium | reverse complement strand
CCTTCTATGCTAATAGTCCAAGGCCTTGGTTTAAATTGAGATGAATATTTGGCAGGATCAGATTTATCGGTGCCAAATTCGTAATAATTGTTATAAGTGGTGACATCTTCATATTTGGTGAGCTTTTCACCTGCGCCATAGGCAGTTTTGCTGTAACCCACAATTTTGGTACGTGTGCCAGCTTTAAGCACTAACTTTTCTGCTTTGGCTGGCGCATTGGCGCGCCCTAGCAAGCGTGCATCTCCTTCAGTAACGCCGCCTGCAACCGTTGCAGCACGCGCTTTAGCCGACAATAACAGCGCTGAACCCGCTACCAAACCAAAGCCAGCGGCTTTAATAAAGCTGCGTCTGTCTTCAAAAGCCTCGCGTGGCGTAATTTCTGAAGGCTGAATATTGCTGGGATTTCTCGCCGATTGATTGAAAATAATCATAATTGCTTGCCTTTAAAAGGGTTAAAACAAATGGTTTGCTAGCTAGTTACACTCATCACTTAGTCGTCTCTAATTGGCAAACCTTACAAGCAATACACCATTTAGTTAAGTTTTTTTAAGCTTACATTAATTTCGTTGGCTAATTCGCCTTCGCCACTACTTTTTGCAAGCTTTAAGGCATCTTCCATCAGGCTTTTTGCCGTTAAATTATCGCCAGCCGCCAATTTTGTTTGCGCTAAACCATAGTTGGCTTTGGCCTCAAAATAAGCGCTACCATTATCTTGGCTAAATTTAATCAGTTTTGCATAAGTGTTTTGTGCGGCGATGTAATCTTTGGCTTGCAAATGGTAGCGCGCTAAAGCCAAGCTAGCATTGGCAAAATCCTCACGCGTGCCCGATTGACTTTGCATCATGCTGGCTTTTAATTGATATTCGATGGCAGCATCATTTTGGCCTAAGGCGCTGTTAGCTGCCGCAATGTGCTCAAAGCTTTCCGCCCGTTCGTTATCGTTCATGGCTAGCTTGGCAGCCGCTTGGTAGCTGGCTAGCGCTGCCTTAAAATCGTTATTTTGTGTTTGCGTATCGCCAATTAAATTTAAGTTAATACGTTTAAATTTATCATTTTTTTCAGTTTCACATATTTTTATACTGGTCTCGTATGCCGCAATAGCAGCTGCGTTTTTGTTGTTATTTTTATGTAAATTGCCAATAAAAATTTGGCTAATAATCTGCTCGAAGCCAGGCTGCGCCTGCTTAGCAGCCAGTTCTAAGGTAATTAATGCCTCAGCATAGCCACCTTTTGCACTTTGTGCCCTGCCCTTGCACAGCAAACCATCATAATTTTTATTGTCTAGCTTTAATATTTCGCCAGCAGCTGACATTGCGCCAACTAAATCACCCTTATTCATGGCGTTTGTACAAGCAGAAACTTTTTCAGCCAGCGTATCTGCGTTCGCATTAAAACTTAATAAAAACAATGTAATAAAACTTGTTATTAAAGTCATTTGTAAATTATTTTTTTGCTGCATTTTCATGTAAACCTAACTTAAACTATATCTAATTAAAAAGAGTTGTTTGTTCTATTGTCTGTGTTTCAGACGGTGCTGAGACAAGTTTAGTTGCAGCTGCATCTAGCAAAGCCAATAGTGCTGCTTCGTCCAAAACGGCTACGCCCAAACTTTGCGCTTTTTCTAACTTGCTGCCCGCCTCAGCCCCTGCAATTACGTAGTCTGTTTTCTTAGAAACACTGCCACTCACCTTGCCACCAGCCGCTTCTATTAAGGCTTGTGCGGCATCGCGACTTAAATTGGGCAGTGTGCCTGTTAGCACTAACACCTTACCCAACAGCAGGCCTGTGGCGCTCTGTTTTCCTGCGTTTTCTGGCCACTGCACGCCTAAAGCTTGCATCGATGCAATCACCTCGCGATTATGCGGCTCGCCAAAAAACTGCAAAATAGATTCTGCCACAATTGGCCCCACATCGTTTACTTCTAACAATGCCGCAGAAGGCGCATGGATAATGGCTTGCAGAGCACCGAAATGCGCAGCTAAATCTTTGGCCGTTGCTTCGCCCACGTTGCGAATGCCTAAACCGTAGATAAAGCGCGCTAGTGTCGTCTGCTTGCTGTGATTCAACGCATCAACTACGTTTTGCGCTGACTTTTGCGCCATACGCTCCAAATTAGCCAGCATCTGCACATCTAACTTGTAAATATCGTCTAATGTTTTCACTAAATTTGCTTCTACTAACAAATCTGCCAGCTTTTCGCCTAAACCCTCAATATCTAACGCGCGGCGACTAGCAAAATGCGTAATAGCCTGCTTGCGCTGCGCCGGGCAATATAAACCGCCGGTACAACGCGCCACCGCTTCATCGGCAAGCCTTTCAATGTGTGAATCACATTGTGGGCAATGCGTAGGCATGCTGAAAATCCGCGCCGATATTGGCCTGTGGGCTAGCACAACTGATACTACTTCTGGAATTACATCACCTGCTCTTCTCACAATCACTGTATCGCCAATGCGAATATCTTTGCGGCGCATTTCATCTTCGTTGTGCAAAGTGGCGTTAGTCACGTTCACGCCGCCCACAAACACGCTTTTTAGCCGCGCCACGGGCGTAATGGCACCCGTGCGGCCTACTTGCACAGTAATGTCTTCTACAACTGTTGTGGCCTCTTCTGCGGGGTATTTGTGTGCGATTGCAAATCTTGGCGCGCGCGATACAAAGCCCAACTCATTTTGTTGCGCAAAATTATTCACTTTATATACCACGCCATCAATATCAAACGGCAAGTTAGCACGACTTTTACCTATTTTTTGGTAGTAATCACGCAAGCCAGCTACGCCTTGCACCACAGCACGTAAATCACATACTGGAAAATATAAGCTGGCCAAATAATCCATTGCTTCAGAATGCGAGGCAATATGAGATGCCTTGGAAGGCGCACCAATGCTATCTCGCGCTATTAACTCTCCAAGCCCATAGGCAAAGAAGTGTAAGGGGCGCGTTGCAGTAATTTTTGGATCTAACTGGCGCAAACTGCCAGCCGCCGCGTTACGCGGGTTGGCAAATAACTTTGCGCCTAACTTTTCTTGCGCAGCATTTAAACGCTCAAAATCTTTTTTAAGTATCAGCACTTCACCGCGCACTTCTAATAACTGCGGCGGATTTGGCGTATTTAACTTAGTAGGAATCGCCCGAATGGTGCGCAAATTATGCGTGACGTTCTCGCCCGTGTAGCCATCACCGCGCGTTGCCCCTTGCACAAATAGGCCATTTTCGTAAGTGAGCGTAATCGCCAAGCCATCAAATTTTGGCTCAACTGCATATTCAACGTTTTCTATGCCCAAAGCTTCACGAATGCGCTTATCAAACGCCTGCAATTCCTCATCGGCAAATGCATTATTAAGCGACAACATGGCTTGCCGATGGGTGACACTATCAAACGCACTAAGCGCACTGCCACCAACGCGCTGTGTGGGCGAATCTAACGTAACCAGTTGCGGAAATTGTGTTTCTAAATCAATCAGTTGGCGATACAAACCATCGTATTCGCTATCAGAAATAGTGGGTGCATCTAGCACGTAATACTGGTAATCGTGCCGAGAAACTTGAGATTTAAGTGTGGTAATTTGCTGATGTGCAGCTGGTAAACTCAGCATATGAATCAATAATTAGTTGAAAAGGCGCATGCTTGCGGCACTGCCAGGCATAATGCCGCGCGCAACCATAGTGGCGTGAATCACCTTCAGTTGCTGCCTGATTTTTTCAATTTGTAAATCGCCCAGTGGTTTTTGGTTGTCATCTACCAACTGGCCACTCAAACTGCTGGCCATTTTTTGCGCCATCATAATCATTTGGTTAAACACTTGCTCACTATTGCCAACCTTGGGAATTTCGATTTGAAAAGTAATGCTTTTAAGCACATTACTGCGCAAACTTTCTGCCGTAAATGGCACATTATTGGTGTCAATCACGGTAAATAAAACGGCATCATTGGCCAGATGATAAAATTTTCCATCGTCTTTTAACATTAAGCCATTAGCCTCGGCCAAGCCTTTAAATTTGGTGCCGTGAATTGGCGTTTCGCCTTGCGCCACATGCACACTGACCAGTTGATCAACTTCGATACAAAACTGATCTAGCTCAAGCGCGCGCTGCATGGCATCTCCACTGCCCTGCCACTCTACATGGGCATTTAGGCTAAGGCCAGCATCTTCAGCTGCAAATTGAAATTTATTAAGCACATTTTTGGCCACTGGGCCGCCACGATCGGCTAACTGTAGGCTACAGGCAACTTGTTTAAAACTTTCTGTGGTTTTGTCATCAATCACATGCCATTTATCATCGTTGCTAAGCCCATTTATGCTGTTTGGCAGGCCCACATTGGCTAGCGATGCGCGCAAATCTTGCAGTTGATTGGCACTAATATTTTTTGTGGCAAATAAAATAGCCGTTAGATCAACTTGTGGGTGCGTCGCATCGGGCAAGCTAATTTGCATATCTTGCAGTTTTTCATGCAAAACTGCTTTTATTATAGGTGTTGCAGCATTGGCTTGAGCTAAATCTGGCGTGGGTTGAATCGCCGCAAGTTCAGCTTGCTCGGTATTTTCAATGCTTTGCATGGCCAAGTCGTCAACAGCAGGTGCTTCGTCTATATTGGCTTGCAGGTCAATTGAAGGTTCTGGCAGCGATGACGCGCTAGATTGCACATCTGGAATAGTGTGTTCAAACGGTTTGCCTTTTTTTTCGACTTCGGCAAGTTCTTTATCAATCGCATAAGCGTCGGCATTTATATGAAAATCGTCTGTTAGCACATCTTTTTGCGGCACAATAAAATCGCTAGAGACTTGTTTGCGTAATTTGCGCTCTTGCAGCCAGTTGTAGGCAACCACGCCGGCAATAATAAAAGCGCCCAATATCACGAGAGTTAACTGCAAATCGGTCATAATTTCAGCTCTAACATAAGTTAATTTTACTTCTAAAATAGAGGTTTGTTTTAGTTTTTAAAGCTCAGTTTTAAATTTTGCCACTTTACATTTAACTACTTTATATTTTAAAAACTAGGCTTGCAATTCAAGTGCTGCCTCAATATCAACATCTACTATACGCGAAACACCAGATTCTTGCATGGTTACGCCTATTAGCTGTTGCGACATTTCCATGGTAATTTTATTGTGAGAGACAAATAAAAATTGTGTTTTTTCAGACATTTTTTTCACCATATGGCAAAAGCGCTCAGTATTGCTGTCATCCAGCGGCGCGTCCACTTCATCCATCAAGCAAAATGGCGCAGGGTTTAGCCTAAACAGTGCAAAAACCAGCGCAATCGCTGTTAATGCTTTTTCACCACCACTAAGTAATTGAATCGTCGTATTTTTTTTGCCAGGCGGTTGCGCAAATACTTGCAAGCCTGTGTCTAGTATCTCGTCACCTAGCAACTCTAATTTGGCCTGGCCGCCGCCAAATAGCGTTGCAAACAGCTCGTTAAAATGACCATTTACCGTGTTATAAGTTTGCATTAATTTATCGCGCGTTTCACGGTCAATTTTTTTAATTGCATCTTCCAGCGTTGCGGTGGCTTGTGTTAAATCTAACATTTGGCTGTCGAGATAGCTTTTACGCTCGGTTTCAGCCGCCAACTCTTGAATTGCTGCCAAATTTACCGCGCCTAAATCTGCAATTTGCAGCTGTAATTGACTCGTTTTACGCACAAAATCACTTGCCTTTGCATTTTCAGCCAAGTTTGTTGCCAATTCTTGCTCATCCATGCCATTTTCCACCAAACCTGCTTGGCATTGCTCAAAATGTAGCCGCGCTTCTTGTTCGTTTAGGCGACTTTGCTCCAAATTATCACGCATTGGGTGCAATTGTTGCTCATTTTGCATGCGTACTCGCTCTAACTCTTGCAGTAAAGTTTCTGCAACTGCCAAATAATTACGTGCCTCTGCCAACGCTGTTTCTCGGCTTTGCTTGCTATCAAGGGCTGCTGTTAGGTTGATCTTAAGCGTTTCCATCGGCGTTAACTTTAATATTTCTTCAGCCTCAGTTTGGCGTTTCAAAAATGCTGTTTTTTCTTCACTATTTACATTAATTTTATTATTTAATTCATTGATATTATTAGTTAAAATCTTTTTTTCATAGAAAACTTCTTGGTAAGATTTTTCGGCTAATTGAATGGTGTCTCGCGATGCCGCATAAACTTGCTCGGCTTGTTGCTTGGCAGCAAAATCATCCTTTTTTGCGGTTTCCAAACTCGTTAATTGTGCCGAAACCGCTTGTAGGGCCCCTTGTTTACTGGCCTCATCATTGTTCAGTTGCGCTAATTTAACATTTGTTGCTTCAATTTCCGCTTTAATACTAGTTTCACGCTCTAGCGCTGTTTGTTGTGCTTGCTGCAATCGCGCTAATTCTAACTGTTGTTGGTATACCAAACTAGCGGTGGTTTTTAGTTGGTTATTTTCTTGCTGTTGTTGCTGCCTAGCCTGGTAAATATTGGCTTCTGCAGCAATTAATGCTTCACTTAATTTAGCTAAATTTTGCTGCAAATTTGGTAAGTTTTTCTGTAGTTTTTCTAACTGTTGTTGGCGTTCTAACACGCCATGCAAGCTAGAGTTTTCGCCGTGATATGACACACTATGGCGACTAAACACATCGCCCTGCGCATTGACAAGCGTTTCACCCACACAAAGTTTAGCAATATTTTTCTGCACATCATCGCTAGAGCCAAGTAAATAGGCGCCGGCCAGCCAATCTTCTAATATAGGTTTCAAATCTGCGTCGCAGTCTTTAATCACGCTCATAAGTGGAGTTAAATGTGCATTTTGTGTTATTTTTATATTTTCAGGCGATGCTCTGTAACCCAATACCAGTGCGGCTGGTGGCCTTGCACCTAAATCACTTTTATCTGCAGACTCTTTGTTTAAAATCATGGCATTCAATTTAGTGCCTAGTACTGCTTCCAGCGCCACGCTCCAGGCCTCGTCAATTTTAATTTTTTGCCATAAACGTGCATTATTTTTCAAACCTTTATTACTAAGCCAATCGCCCAACTTTCCCTCAATATTTAGCGATTGTTGAATTTTTTGCAGCGAACCAATTTCAGCTTCCACTTGGTTGAGCGCACGTTGCGATTGGTTTTGCTGCTGGCGCAATTCGTTAATGTCAGTCTGCAATTTAGCTTCGTCATTACGCAGCTTTTGCACAGTTTGTTCGATAGCCGCAATGTCTTGCTGCGCTTGCTTTAAGGCACTTTCACTGTTGTTTAATTGTGTAGCATCTGGCAACACTAAACTGCCTAAATTGTCTTGTAAGCGTTCAATGCGTTGCTTGTTCTCGTTAATACTTTGGCTAATAAAGTTGATATTACTGGTTTCCATTTGAATGCGCTGATTTGCTGCTGCCAGCGCATTTTGGCTGCTTTGCGCAAGCTCCGTGGCGGCGCGTAGCGCATCCGCCTTCTCTGGCAGCGTTTGTTTAAGCGCGTCCAAGGCCAATTGTGACGCTTGCTCTTTTTCAGTTGCTGCTTGCAGTTCAATATTGAGTTGCGACAAATTTTGCGTAAAAGCCGCGCTAGCATTCGTGTTACGCTCTAAGTTTTGCACCAGCTGCGCCAATTGCTGCGCCATGCGCTCGCGCGCTTCGGCATTTTGTTTGACTTGATTTTCTAAGTTAGAAACCTCTGCGTTCGCCTCGTAATAGGCCGCTTGCGCGGTATTAATGCCTTCACTGGCGGCGTAATGCGCTTGCCGACTTGTTTCTAGCTCGGCCTCGCTTTTACGTAAGGCTGCCATTTGCGCTTCAAGCGCGTTCACCAGTTTTTCAACTTGTGCTTTGGTGCGCTCCCAATCGCGGCTGGCATCACGTTTTTTAAGTAGCCATAATTGCCCATCAGCAAGCTTATAAGCGGCTTGCAGGGCATGATATTGCTGTGTAATTACCGCTTGTGACTCAAGTTTGGTGATTTGTTTCTGCAGTTCGCGACAAATATCCTCAACACGCACCAAATTCTCACGCGTATCGCGCAAACGCAACTCAGTCTCGCGACGGCGTTCTTTATACTTGCTAATGCCTGCTGCTTCTTCTAAAAATACGCGTAGCTCTTCGGGCTTAGCTTCTACAATGCGGCTAATGGTGTTTTGGCCGATGATTGCATATGCGCGGCCACCTAAGCCTGTGCCAAGAAATAAATCGGCTACGTCGCGTCTGCGCACAGCGGTGTTGTTAATATAGTACGTAGAGCCTTTTTCGCGCTCGATGACGCGTTTAACGCTGATTTCGGCGTATTGGCTCCACTCACCTACGATTTGATTAGACGCGTTGCCGCCCAAGCTATTATCAAAAATCAGCTCGACCGATGCACGCGAAATGGGTTTGCGATTAGATGACCCGTTAAAAATCACCGCATCCATCGCATCGGCACGCATTTCTTTGGCCGATGATTCGCCCAATACCCAACGTACTGATTCCATGACGTTTGATTTGCCGCAACCATTTGGTCCAACAACGCCCACACGTTGACCATGCAAATGAATGGTGGTTGGGTCTACAAACGATTTAAAGCCAGCAAGTTTTAAGTGAGTTAAGCGCAAATGGTTAGAATCTTTTTTGAATGATACTTTATGTATTTTTTAATAAGCGTTTTATAATACCGCTATTATTTGA
>JANOYU010000086.1:0-38421 GCA_031429035.1 Methylophilaceae bacterium | reverse complement strand
GACACTATTTATAGCGGCACAGTAGCGGCGGCGATGGAGGGCTTTTTGCTGGATATTCCATCGATTGCAGTTTCTATGTCGCAGCATAACGCCACCCATTTTGAAAGCGCTGCACTTGTAATTGTCGAGCTAGTACAACATTATCAACAGCATGGCTTTCCTTCCCCCATGTTGCTTAACGTTAACGTACCAGATTTACCTTATGAGCAAATTCATCGCAGCATGGTGACGCGCCTAGGCAAGCGCCATAAGGCAGAGCCCGTCATCAAACTTAAAACGCCACGTAACGAAACGGTGTATTGGGTGGGCGCGGCAGGCAAGCCAAATGATGGCGGCAAAGGCACCGATTTTTATGCGATAGAGAACAACTTTGTATCAATTACGCCCATTCAAGTAGATTTAACCGAGCACACCAAGTTAGTCGAGCTGCGCGATTGGCTAGATAAGACAAAATAATATGGCCTTACTAAAACCGACCACCAGCAAAACTGGCATTGGCATGACATCATTGCGCACACGAGAGCGCATGTTGGTGCGTCTGCGTGAACAAGGTATTAGTGATGAAGTGGTGTTGCATGCTATGGGTGAGATTCCACGTCATATTTTTGTAGATGATGCACTATCAACGCGCGCTTATGAAGATGTTTCGCTGCCAATTGGATTTGCGCAAACTATCTCACAGCCTTATATTGTGGCGCGCATGACCGAGATTTTACGCAACGGCAAACAGTTGAATAAAGTGTTAGAAATTGGAACGGGCTGCGGTTACCAAACGGCAATATTGTCGCGCGTTGCAAAAGAAGTATTATCGGTAGAACGCATTCGCCCGTTAGTCATGAAAGCGCGCGGCCATTTGCGCACGCTTAAATGTAACAACGTGAAATTAGATCATGCTGATGGCAGCCTGGGGCTCAATGAATACGCGCCTTTCGACGGCATTATTGTGACAGCAGCCGCTAGCCATGTGCCGCAAGAATTGCTCGCACAACTGGCCATTGGCGGGCGCATGGTAATCCCAGTTGGTACATCTACACAGGTTTTGCACTTGATTGAGCGGACAAATATCAACTCTGAAAACGATTACAAACAAACTAAGCTAGAGCCAGTAAAATTTGTGCCTTTATTAGGTGGAGTCAGTTAATGCGCGGACCCATCGTTTTCTTATTGATTTTATTGCTAGCCGCTTGTGAAAGCAACCCGCCAGCACCTGTAATAGATCGCATGCCTGACTCCAGACCAAAACCAGCGGTGATAAAACCTGTACTTAAAAATACTGATGCAGGCAAAGATTGGCGGCCTGATAGCCATGTCGTTAAAAAAGGCGATACGCTGTTTGGCATTGGTTTGGAATATGGCGTGGATTACAAAGAAATTGCAGTTGCCAATAACATTGTCGCGCCCTACCCTATTAAAATTGGCCAAAAAATAGATTTAAGCAGCTTTAAAGTTAAACCAGCAACTGCGCCACAAGCCAATAACGGCGTAGGTGATGGTTTGGATGATGGCGTGGTAATTACGCCAATGAAAACGGAACCTGCTGTTACTGGAGACAAACAAGTAGTTAGCGATAAGCCTATAAGTAGTGAAAAGCCAATAGTCTCTGTCGTCACGCCAGTGATTAGTGAGCCAAAAGCACTGCGTGAGCCATACAGCATAGAAGCGCTAAACCGTACTACACCCAAACCAATTGGCGCAAAACCTACTGATGTTAAAACTATAGACGTAAAACCAACAGAAACCAAGCCTGCCGAAGCTAAACCAGCTGACACGGCAACTGGTGACGAGGCAATGGCATGGAGCTGGCCTACGCAAGGCAAAATCACTGCTAATTTTAACGAGGCTACCAATAAAGGCATTGATATTGGCGGCAGTACAGGCCAAGCGATTAATGCTGCCAGCGCTGGCAAGGTAATTTACAGCGGAGCTGATTTGCGCGGCTATGGCAAATTAGTGATTGTTAAGCACAACAAAACTTATTTATCGGTATATGCGCACAACAGCAAAATTGTGGTGAAAGAAGGCCAAACGGTAGCGGCGGGCCAAAAAATTGCCGAAATGGGCAATACTGATGCTAATTCGGTTAAACTACATTTTGAGATTCGCCGCTTGGGTAAATCGGTTGACCCAGCCAAGTATCTCAATTAGCATCTGATTACTAAGCAATATTAAAGGGATTAATGATGGCTGCTCCGCTAAAAAAAGAACCGAATAAATACGCTAAAAATGCTGACATTAAAGCCGATACGCCGCTAAAAACCATCATTTCTGCAGTTGGTATGATTTTAATGCTAGTCGGCTTAGCCGGCATTGCAATGGAGTTTTTTAAAGATGAAGGCTGGTTAAAAACGGCGATTGCATGGTTGTTCGAATCCACCACGCGCATGATGTTTATCCCCGTGATCATTTTTGCGCTATGGTTAATGAACCGTATGATGTCATCGACCAACCCGAACGAGAGCAAAAAGTCTGGCAATATCCCCATGTATATTATGATGGCGATTGGGGCATATTATGTTTTTAGGTTTGTAACCACTGGCAGCCTATAGTGCAAAAGACTTAAAATTATAAGCATAAAAAAGCCACGCAATGCGTGGCTTTTTTTGTTTTAAAATTTAGTGTTTCTTGTTTGCTTCTGCTTGGTAATGCTCATGCACCGCCGTCATGTCACGTTCACGCGCCCATTTAATAATTTCTTCTAGCGCGGCAGCACCAATTTCACCAATTTGCGTATGAATACCAGCTTGATCACGAACAATTAAAATGCCAGGAATTTGATTCACCTCAAAATAGGCACTAATTTCCGGATCGGCTTCGGTATCTACAATGCCAAACACAATATCAGGATGATTCTCTGAAACCGCTTTAAAAGTTGGCGTAAATTCCACACAGGGCTCGCACCATGGCGCCCAAAAATCAACAATCACGAAATTGTTTTTTTCAATGGTATCTTTAAAATTTGCTTTGGTTAATGTGACTACTGCCATGGTTTTGCCCTAAAAAGTGTTTAAATTAAATAATCCAACAGTTTATCAGACGCGCGCCATTAAGTTAAGTTTCAGCGCTTAATTGCTATAGTTAAACCGCTGAGATTTTATTTAAAAAAATTACTTTTTGATTCAATTTTGTAGCGCGCAAAAAAACATGCCCTGCAAGCCGCATAGATATTGGCTTGCAGGGCATCAATTTTAAAACTTATTGTATTTAAAAAAAATGTGTTACCAGTATGACTGACAGCACTAATGATCTTCTACAAAAAAATTCAATAACTTATTGAATAGAGGCGCAATAATTAAAATCGCCGCAAACACAATAGGCCATGCGGTGATAAACGCCCCAAGCCACACGTCAATAAAATCTGTATGAGGCTGAATGCGCAGATAAATGATGATGCCAGATACAATCAATGCCGTGCTTGCCGACATAATGAGCGCGAAAAGCACAGCACGATATCGGTATGCGATTTTACTTGCCATGAGTTTAATCTCTTGTGTTAATGAATGGATAATACAAGTTCGACCAGTGTGTTCGGGTTATCAACAAAGGCAAAATGTCCAGTGTTGGCTACGGTGGTTATCGCTACTCCACCAAGTTCTTTTGCGGTTCGTTTGCGTTCAACCAATGTTGACCAATCATGTTCACCATATATGAGTTTGACAGGCGCTTTTACCGCTGCATACATAGACTGGGCCTTGCCCCATGAACGCCAGTTGGCGAAGACGTTGCGCTCTACATAACGGTAACCTTTGCGATATCCAGCGCGATTAAATTCAGTGAGTAATTGATTGGGCATCCAACGCTTCATCCGCAGTCCACCACGCATGATGAGGCCAAGTAATGGTTTGTTTTCCATAACCGCAAACACTGCTCCAAAAACTGGGATAGCAAACTGACCAAGGATGAAGTTAGCAATAAAATTGCCACGGCGCACACCATCTGCATAGCGCGTGTCATAGTCATAAGTATTGGATGAAACTACGGACTTGATACGTTCAGGCAATGCGCTGGCAACAGTCAGTGCTAAAACAGCGCCAATGGATTCGCCAACCAAAGTCACCTCCCGCAAATCAAGTTTCTCTATAAAAGCAATAACTGCACTGCGGAAGTACGGTTCATCGTAGTTGGCCTTGTTGTCAATGGATGAGTAGCCATGTCCAGGCAGGTCCACTGCATAAACCGTGTAATGCTGCGCAAGCAATGGAATCACCTCTTGAAAATAATCCAGCTGCGTGCGAATGGTATGAAGCAGAATCAACGGCGCACCAGTGCCCGTTTTTAAAAATCGTAGAGTTTTGCTCCCGTCTATTTGAATATGTGATACTTCGCCAATTTTGGATAAATCTTGCATATTTATGTCCTTTTCTAATTAAGTTTCAAGTGCATCACGGCTAAATAAATTTACCAAGGCAAAGCATCACCCAAATGAAAGAAGCCGCCAGTTTTGCCGTTGCTATCTAATGTGGCTAATTGCACGCTGGTTTTACCGCCGTCTTTTAATTCCATAGGTGCATTTTCTCCGCCAAGCTCCGTTTTTACCCAGCCAGGATGTGCTGAATTTACTTTGATATTGGTATCGCTTAGCTCATGCGCTAAATGCACGGTATATACGTTGAGCGCAGTTTTGGAGGCGTTGTAGGCAAATGCTTTAGCTGAGTCAATTGGGGATTTTTCCATACTGTGTAATGTGAGTGAAGCTAGCACGCTAGATAAATTCACAATGCGGCCAGCGGGGGCTAGCTTAATTAATGGTAGTAATTTTTGCGTTAACGTGACCACGGCAAATAAATTGGTTTGAAAAGTATTTTGCAAAATATCTGCGCTAACTGAGCTGCTATTGCCGCCCATCAATGGCTCTTGCAAGATACCCGCGTTATTCACCAAAATATCGAGCTTGCCGTAATGTTTGCTTAAATACTCAAATACCTTGTTGGCTGATGTTGCTTGGCTAGCATCATAATAAATGGCGCTAGCTTGATAGCCTAGCGCTTGCAACTCTTTTGCGGCGGCTTCGCCTTTGGCGATATCGCGTGCGCCAATGACTACTGTAATGCCTAATACGCCCAAACCTTTGGCTGTTTCAAAACCAATACCGCGATTTGCGCCAGTGATGAATGCTATTTTTTGTGTAGATGTTGACATTTTTAATCCTTAAATTTATATTAATATACCAACTGGTAAATAAATAATAGTTGAGTTAAAATAACTTGTCAACACTATTTTGTACCTATCGGTACAAAATATAATTTAATGGGTAATAATCATGTATGAATGATGCAGTTAAAATCGAACAAGCCGCAAAAATGCCTGTTAAGCTGCCAGCTAAACCGCGCGGTCGCCCCTTGGCATTCAACCAAGAAGAAGCGCTAGATAAAGCACTAAAAGTATTTTGGTCGCGCGGCTATGAAGGTGCCTCAATGACAGAGCTCACCGAAACACTCGGCATAAACAAACCAAGTATTTACGCAGCATTTGGTAATAAAGAAGCCTTGTTTCGTAAGGCATTAGCTAAATATATTGCTGGGCCTGCTGCCTTTGTCGGTACTGCTATGCACGAGCCAACAGCACACCAAGCAGTTGAAACTCTTTTGATGCAGGCAGTTAATTTTTTTAGTGATAAAAGTACACCAAATGGTTGCATGATTGTGCAAGGCGCTCTAACTTGCGGGCAAAGCTCACTAGCCATTCAGCAAGAATTGATTGCTTACAGAGGCAACTTTGAAGATACATTGACTAAACGTTTTGAGCTAGCCAAAGTACAAGGGGAATTAGCAGCAAAAGTGAATACTAAACAGCTAGCAAAATATATCGCAACAGTTCATCAGGGTATGTCGGTGCAAGCCACTAGCGGCGCAACACGAGAAGAGCTGATAGCAATCGTTGTAATGGCTTTGAAAAGTTGGCCAACCACTTAACAAATAGCTTAATAAATCTAACCAACATTACATGTAATGTAAAGGATAGAAAATTGGTGCCCTGAAAACCGCATGGATATTAGCTTGCAGAGCATTTATTTTTTAGGCTAAACGGGCTTACCCCAAGTGCCTGCAAAGAATAAATCACCCAATGGTTTACGTTTACGCTCTGCCAATTCGCGCGTTTTTAAATCATCTGGCAAATTGTTAGCATCACCCTCATAACCCACAACCAGCATCGCCATTGGTGTGTATTGCGTAGGAATATTAAATTTTTCTCGCGCTAAATCACTATTAAAACCGCCCATTTGGTGTGCGGCCAAACCCATGCTAGCCGCTTGCAATACCAAGTTTTCAGCCGCCGCACCTGTGTCATATTGCGCAAAACGATTAGCTTGCTGATTCACATCTAAAATAGTATTTGCACAACCCAGCAACAACAACGACGCATGTTTTACCCAAGTTTGGTTACTGGGTGCCAGGCAATCAAACGCCGTTTGCCAAGCTGTTGGATTGCTGGTTTTATCGCACACAATAAAACGCCAAGGCTGGTCGTTGTAACTGGATGGTGCCCAGCGAGTGGCTTCTAGCAGCGCAATAATTTGCTCATGCGAGACAGATTTAGTCGCGTCAAATGCGCGCGGGCTCCAGCGCTTGGCAATAATTTCTTGAATAGTCACTGACGTAATGGCGGGTTTTTGCATGGCGTTTGTCTTTCAAGCATTCAAAAATGGATAATCAGTGTAACCTTTTTCACTGCCACCATAAAAGGTTTTGCTATTAGCTTCATTCAACGGCGCATCGGTTTTGTAGCGTTCCACCAAATCTGGGTTGGCCAAAAATGGTACTCCGTAAGCAATCACATCGGCGTAGCCGCTAGCAATGGCGGCGTTGCCACGCGTTTTGTCATAGCCCAAATTAGCCATGTAAGCGCCTTTAAAATGCTTGCGCATTTGTACAAAATCAAATGGCGCAGCCACACCGCCGCCAGCAATGCCACCTTCTACCACGTGCAAATAAGCCAAATTAAATTGGTTAAGTTGTTCGGCCACAAAGTTAAATAATGCTTGCGCGTCGCTGTCGTGCATATCGTTAAACGGGTTGGCGGGTGATAATCGCACACCTGTTTTATCTGCGCCAGCCACTGCAACCACGGCCGCCGTTACTTCCATTAACAAACGTGCGCGATTTTCAAAGCTGCCACCATAACTATCGCTGCGCTTGTTACTGCCATCGCGCAAAAATTGATCTAATAAATAACCATTTGCCGCATGAATTTCTACGCCGTCAAAGCCTGCAGCTAGCGCACATTTAGTCGCATGCACATAATCTTGCACTAGGGCTGGCAACTCGGCAGCTTCTAGTGCACGCGGTTCTACATAATCCACCAAGCCATTGTAAGTAAACGCTTTGCCCGCAGGTTTAATGGCAGAAGGCGCTACTGGTAACGCTCCATCTAATAAGCTAGGGTGAGAAATACGTCCCACATGCCACAATTGCAATATTATTTTGCCGCCTTTGGCATGCACGGCATCCACCACTTGCTTCCAGCCAGCTACTTGCGCATCGGTATAAATACCTGGCAACGCTGGGTAACCATGCGCCTGCGGGCTAATTGGCGTGGCCTCGGTAATAATCAGCCCCGCAGTGGCTCGCTGTGCATAATAGGTTACGTTTAAATCGTGCGGAATACCACCTTCACCCGCACGGTTTCTAGTCAATGGCGCCATCACCATACGATTTTTTAACTCAATGCTGCCCAATTTAGCTGGGCTAAATAAATCTAATGCCATGTATTACTCCTGATTAATTTTAAAAAGTATAAGTTAATTTATTTAACTGGGATTATTTAATGACACTGGCTGGCGGTAATTTCACACCTTCAATTAGCAGCGTAATTTCAATATCGTCACCAACAGATGCATTAGGTTTTATGCCCCAGCCAAAACCATAATCGCTGGCTTTTAAGCTAGTTTTTGCCTCAAAACCGCTTCTGTAGCCGCCCCACGGGTCTATGCCAAAGCCCAGCACTTTAAATGGAAATGTCATCTCTTTAGCCACGCCGTGCATGGTAAATATACCTGTCATCACACCTTCGGTATTGGATGTTGCTGTAATTTTTTTGCTGATAAATGTGGCGGTGGCAAATTTTTCTACGTCTAAAAAATCTGCCTTTTGAATATTTTTATCGCGCTTAGCATGGCTGCTGTTTACGCTAAGCATATTTATTTTAGCCTCTACACTAGAGTTAGCTAAATTATCGTTATCAATTAAAATTTTGCCAGCAATATCGCTAAAAGTGCCCGATGTTTTACTGGCTACATGGCGCACGCTCCAATTGGCAAAACTATGGCTATCATCAATTCGGTAAGCTTCTGGAGCTGCAATGGCATGGCTGCAAGCCAATAGCAATGCGGCTTGCAGAGCATATAAATAAAGTATTTTTAGCATGATTGAATCCTTTAAAGACAATATTTTTATTCTATAAGCGGCAACTTTATTGCTAAAATCATGGACATAGATTTGGGCAAATTGTTCAGCAAAAGAATGAATATCATGTGCTAATATAAAGTCGTTCAACACTAATTTCAAGCAAGTAACGCCTTTTTAAATAATTAACATTTTTTATTACAAGAATTTATGCAAACCACATTAAAAGCCATTATTGATGGCGCATCACAGGTTATTTTAGGCAAGCAAACTCAAGTTAAGTTAAGCTTGGCTTGTTTACTTTCTGGCGGTCACTTACTAATTGAAGATTTACCTGGCATGGGCAAAACCACGCTGGCACATACGCTGGCGCAGGTGCTGGGCCTTAACTTTAGACGCAGCCAATTTACCAGCGATTTATTGCCCGCCGATATTATTGGTGTCTCGGTTTACGATAGAAACAGTTCCAATTTTCAGTTTCACCCAGGGCCAGTGTTTACCAATGTGCTGCTGGCCGATGAAATTAATCGCACCACGCCAAAAACGCAAAGCGCGTTGTTAGAGGCAATGGAAGAAAGCCAAATTACTGTGGACGGCGAAACGCACGCACTGCCAAAGCCGTTTTTTGTCATTGCTACGCAAAATCCAAAGCACCATATTGGTACGTTTCCGCTGCCAGAATCACAGCTAGATCGCTTTTTAATGCGCATTACGCTAGGTTACCCCGATGCCGCATCTGAGCGCGCTTTACTTAAAAACCAAGCGGGGCGCGGCACATTAATTCAGCCAGTGTGCGATATGAACACGCTGCTATCTTTACAACAAGTAGTAAAAAATGTGCATGTGTCTGATCAACTTTTAGATTATTTGCAAGATTTAATTTTGCACACGCGCACGCATTTTGCTACAGGTTTATCGCCGCGCGCTGGCTTGGGTTTGCGCCAATGTGCACAAGCATGGGCGTTAATCGAAGGCCGAGATTTTGTAGTGCCAGAAGACGTACAAGCGGTATTTGCCAGCGTGGTGTCGCACCGTTTAGCTTCTGAAAACGCTGAAGTTGCCAAGCAGATACTTGAGCGCGTAGCGATTCGCTAAGCTAATTAGCACAATATATGGCCATTTTGCATACATTAAAGCCAAGTTTTTTTACGTATAAATATTGGCAGGCTACATTTTCAAAATCACGATTTTCAAAATCACGATTTTTAAAATCATTGTTTCGTGTCGCAAAAAGTGATAACAACGTTGCCACGCTAAACCCACGTCAAATTTATATTCTGCCCACGCGCTGGGGCATGCTATATGCCATTATGCTGCTTTTGTTGCTGGTGGGTTCTATCAATTATTCCATCAGCTTGGGTTATTACGTCACTTTTTTGCTAGCGTCACTTGGCAACATGACCATGTTGCACACTTGGCGCAATTTGGTACATTTACAAGCTACAGCGTTGCCCGCACAGCCAGTATTTGCGGGCACTGTGGCTCAGGTGCCCATTCAAGTTAGCGATACTAAAAACCGCGCACGATATGCCATCGCAGCACAGTTTGAAGATAATTCAATAGTGACGCACGATATTGCCAGCAACGCTAACCAAAGTTTTTTGTTGCCATTACAAACACAACAACGTGGCTGGCAAACGCTGCCGCGCATTAAACTGCACACTGAGTTTCCGCTGCTGTTATTTCACGCCTGGGCTTATGTAGAAAGCTCACAGCAAATTTTAATTTATCCAAAACCTAGCGACAACAAACTTGCACCGCCCATCGCTAGCGCAGACCAAAATGGTGGAAATAGCCGCACCGCGCGTGGTGATGAAGATTTCGATGGTCATAAAACCTACCAAATGGGTGATGCTGCTAGCCGTGTCGACTGGAAAGCCTCCAGCCGCGGCATTGGCATGTTTACAAAGCAATATAGCGGCAATGGCGCAGCAATATTGCTGTTAGATTGGCAAGCAACCACTGGTTTAGACTTTGAAGCACGCATCTCACAAATGGCGCGCTGGGTGGTAGATGCACATGCTGCGCAGCAACTTTTTGGTTTAAGTTTGCCTAATTTAACGCTGCAGCCAAACAGTGGTCAAGCGCATTACCACCAGGCTTTACAAGCCTTGGCGCTGCTGTGAACATAAAAAAAACATCGTTAACCGCGCAACAGGTATATTGGCTGCTGGCCAGCCTAACGCTTATTTTGGCCATACATGCGCCCAACTTACCCATTTGGGTCACTGCGGCAAGCGCGTTATTCATCAGTTGGCGATTTTTTACCATTAAAAACCCTGCACTAATGCCAAATCGCTGGCTGCTGGTCATGCTATCTTTATTTACTGGCCTTGGCATTTTGCTTAATTTTCACAGTTTTGGCCGTGATGCAAGTTTAAGTTTATTGGTGCTAATGACAGTACTAAAACTACTAGAAACCCGCGTGCTGCGTGATTACATACTCACCATCATGCTGGCTTACTTTTTAATTGGTAATTTGTTTTTGTTTAATCAAAGTATTTTAACTTTCACATTAAGCATTCCACCGCTTATATTACTCACTGCAACACTGATACAAATCAGCTTAAAAACGTCGCAACATTGGTCATTTTTACTTAAGCTAGCGGGTAAAATGTTGCTGCAATCGATACCCGTGATGCTGATTTTATTTGTGTTATTTCCGCGCATTCCTGGCCCACTGTGGGGCATTCCGCAAGATGCTTACAGCGGCATGTCTGGCCTTGGCGATAACTTAAAATTTGGTGAGATAAGCAACTTAACCAAAAATAGCAGCGTGGCGTTTAGGGTGCAATTTAAAGGCAAACTGCCGCCCAACAACCAACTGTATTGGCGTGGGCCAGTGTTGTGGCATCAATACAAAAATGAATGGTTAATGCCCAGTAAAAGTATTGGTTTGCGTAATGAACTATTGTCAACGGAAGGCGCGCCGATTGCCTATACCATTACGCTGGAGCCACACAATCGCACTTGGTTGCTGCTGCTAGATATGCCAACTTTAGCGCCCGCTGGCACCAGTTTTACCCATGATTATTCTGCCGTCGCTAACGAGCCAGTGCGCACGCGCATGCGTTACAGTGCCAGCTCGCACAGCGCTTACAAATTGGGCGAAGTGCTTAACGAACGCGAGCAAACGCTTAGTTTGCAACTAACTGAAGGCGAAAATGCAAAAACTTTTGCGCTGGCAAAAGCCTGGCAAAGCTTATCGCCGCAACAGAAAATAGATAAAGCATTACAAATGTTTAGGCAGCAAAATTTTATTTACACGCTGCAGCCACCAATATCACGCGATGACCCAATTGACGATTTTTTATTTAACACCAAACGCGGCTTTTGCGAGCATTATGCCGCCAGCTTTGTCTATTTAATGCGGGCTGCAGGCTTACCTGCAAGAATTGTGACGGGCTACCAAGGTGGCGAGCTGAATCCCAATGGTAATTATTTAATTGTGCGGCAAAGTGACGCGCATGCCTGGGCCGAGGTGTGGTTAGAAAACCAAGGCTGGCTGCGCATAGACCCCACCGCAGCCGTGTCGCCAGAGCGCATAGAACAAGGCATTAGCGAGGCTCTGCGTGATAGCGACGAATTGCCTTTGCTAGCCAGAGGTGATTTTCCGCTACTTAAAAAAGCGTTTTTAAATTTTGACAGCATAAATAATGGCTGGAACCAATGGGTGCTAGGCTATGACGACAAAAAACAATTGGAATTTTTGAACAATTTAACCGGCAAAAAACTGGGATTATCTGACTTGGTGTTTTGGATGATGGGCGCGATTGTGTTGGTAATGTTAGCAACCAGCTATTTTTTGTTTAGGCAAATTAAAGCCAAGCTTAACCCCGTACAGGCGGCTTATCAGCAATATTTACGCAAGTTAAAACCTACAAACTTGCAGCCAAATGTGGGCGAAGCCGCGCTTGATTTTGCAGCGCGCGTTGGCACTGTCTTGCCAGAAAAAGCAAGCCTAGCCAAAGCGATTGCCGAAGAATACAATGCCCTACAATACAGCATCCATGCGCCTTCTGGCGGCATACTACAATTAACGCAAAAAATTGAGCAATTTAAATTATAAGCTTATGCAAAAAACAGACATTGAATGGATGCAGATTGCACTAGATTTAGCGCATGCAGCGGCTAAAAATGCCGAGGTGCCGGTGGGCGCGATTGTTGTAAAAAATAATGAGATTATTGGCCGTGGCAGCAATGCGCCAATTGGCTTGCACGACCCAACTGCACATGCCGAAATTATTGCCATGCGCCAAGCCGCGGCGAATTTGGGTAATTATCGGCTAATAGATTGCACACTTTATGTGACGCTAGAACCATGCGCCATGTGCGCTGGCGCCATGCAACATGCGCGCATTGCCAGACTAATTTATGGTGCTAATGACCCAAAAACTGGTGCTTGTGGCAGCGTGGTCAATTTAATGAAAGAGCCAAAACTCAATCACCATTGCGAAGTTGCTAGCGGCGTTTTGGCAGCAGAATGTGGGGCGGTGTTGACGGAGTTTTTTAAGCAACGCCGACTTTTAAATAAGCAATAAAAAACCCTGCCCAAGTTAAAAAACCCACCTAGGCGGGTTTTTATAAGGGTTTTTTAACATGCTTTAAATCTTAATCACGGCCACCAAAAGCCATTAAAATATGCAGCAAACTAGTAAAAATATTATAGATGCTGATAAATAATGACAGTGTTGCCATTACATAATTGGTCTCGCCACCGCGCACAATTTGGTTCACTTCGTACATAATGTATGCAGATGAAATGAGTACAAATATAGATGAAATAGCGATTGAGAACGCAGGCAATTGTAAAAACATATTGGCCATAATGGCGATAAAAGCCACGATGATGCCGATAGATAAAAATTTGCCCATGTAACTGAAATCTTTTTTGGTGGTGGCGCCAATAGCTGCCATTGTTAAAAAGATTAAGCCTGTGCTACCAGCTGCTAAGCCAACCAGCTGTGCGCCGTTACTTAAATTGGCTGCGTGCTGCAAAATGGGGCCCATCATTAAACCCAGTAAAAAGGTATACACAAACAGCAACACAACACCAATACTGCTATTGCGATTTGCAGAAATAGCCATTTGCATGCCAATGGTGACTAACATAAATGCGCCAAACGCCATAAACGGATGCATAGCAATAATGCTAAAGTTCATACCCATGCCAATAATTGCACCAATCACAGTTGGAATCATGGTTAGGCCTAGCATCATATAAGTGTTACGCAGCACTTTGTTTTGCGTGGTGGCTAAACTACCTTCACGGCCTAGTACTTGAATATCATCCATCATTTTATTTCCTTATAAAAACTTGCTACATAGCAATATGAATAAGATAGCGACAATTAGCAAAAGTTTCAAGTATAAAATTGTGAAAATTGTGTGACTTTTGTTGCCAAAACCATTGAAACTAGGCTGAATCTGAGTATGATTAAGATTAGATGCGCAATTTAAGCGCTGCTAAAACTACTATTTTATCTACAAATCACCACAGGGGAATAAAAATGAAAAAGCTTTTGTTGTGCGTGTTAATCAGTGTAATTTCAATTAGTTTACCCATGCTGGCTGTTGCCGAAACTGAATCTGCAAGCCCAGCCGAAGCCGCCAAAGAAATACAAAAAGAATTAAAAGCCAAAGCTACAGAGACTAAGACAGAGGCCACTCCCAGCGGCCCTGCTATTGTAAAAGTGGGTATTTATTTAAATGATGTGCAAAGTATAGATACGCACGCTAACAATTATTTGTTGGATTTTTACATGTGGTTTAAGTGGCAAGACCCAGAGGCTGACCCCACCGCCAGTTTTGAATTTATGAACCACTCCGAATCTTGGGCCACCATTAACACTAAGCCCACTGAAAAAGCCGAAACATTGCCCGATGGCTGGCAATATCAAGTGATGCATATTCAAGGCCGCATGAGTGAGAAAATGAATTTACGCTCATACCCGTTTGATAAACAAAATTTGGTGATTTTGATGGAAGATGCAGCGGCTGATATTAATGGCCTGCAGTACCAGATTGAAGAAGTCAGCGTGAACCCCGCGTTAAAAATACCAGGCTTTGAATTTGGCAAAGCAGATTTTAAATCAAGCACTTATAAATATCCCACCAATTTTGGCGACACCCGTATGACAGAAAACGGCACTTACTCGCGCATGGAGTTTAACTTGCCAGTGTATCGCAACGCGCTCACCTCATTTGTTAAAAATATTCTACCGATTTGGTTGGCGGTGATTTGCGCCATGTTTGCGCTAATGCTGCACCCGCGCCTGATTGATAGCCGTTTTCAAATTGCCGTGTTTTCTATTTTGTCACTGGTTGCGCTACAAATTTCTAACGGCAACGATTTACCCGCGTTGCAATACATGAACCTGATGGACGCGCTGTATGTGGTGGGTTATATCTTTTTAATTTGCCTAATGGCCGAGCTGATTATTGCGACCAAATGGATAGAACACGACCGCGATACCGAGAATATTGACGATACTGTGCGGGCACAAAACTTGGATAGAAAGTTTGGCTATATTGGCGGCATTTTGTTTTTAATTGCCAATATTTATTTGATTTTTGTGGCGTTTAAATAATTTTTAAGTATGCCACTAGACTAAAACATTCTAGTGCAGGCCTGCAAGCCGCATGGATATTGGCTTGCAGGGCATGCCTTTATAGCTGAATGATATGCGTTTTTGTATTATTTAACGCTTTAAGTAATAATTTGTAGGTATCTAAATCAAACTTTAATTGCGTGTTTTTTAGCTCAATTTCTACTAATTCATCATCATTTTCGGCGCTGCCTAAATATGTCCAATGATGAAAAACGTGCATTTGTGTTTTATCGTTTTCGTTATTTTTTTCTTTAATGGCAATTTTTCCTGCAAACGGCCAAGTTTTTAATTTGTGCGCCATAAGCGCCATTTGCAGACGCATATAATGTATTTCTGACGACTCTTTGCCACAACAAGCGCCTTTGCAGCGATTAATTTGGCTACTAAAACAAGCGCCTTTTGCCCAAGTTTCTAAGCCAATTAAACGTGGGCATAGTTGATGCGCATTAGCAATGTTACGCAGTGTTTCTAGCGCTTGGTGCTTGCTTTTAAAGGTGCCAAATAAAATACCAAGCTCGGCTGGGTCTATATCTTTTTCGCGCACTAATTCAAGCAAGTTTTTTGCTTCCAGGTCATGGCTCAACTTCCAGCTGCATAATTGACGCTCGTTACGTAATTGCCGATTATATATAGGCTGGCGCTGTTTAACTAAGCGCGATTCCAGCATTAGCGCACTAAAATCGCCCGCGGTGGTAATCCACTCAATATGTTTAATTTCTTGGCTTATGCGCATTTCTTTAGTGCTGGCGTGGTCACTGCTAAAGTGGCTTAACACGCGGGCGCGAATATTAACGCTTTTACCGATGTATAGCGGCAAATCATTATCACCATAAAACAAGTAAACACCTGGCGTTTCGGGCATATCGTCTAGCAAATTGGCATCTAAATGCGGTGGCAAAGTTGGGTGGTTCATCAACTGCGCAGCCGCACTACTTATCGCCTCATCACCCAGCTCTAACTTGGCCGATTCGATAAATGCTAACATCACTTCAACATCACCCATGGCGCGGTGGCGGGCGATTGTGCTTAAGTTGTGGCGTTGCATAATGGCATCTAGCCCGTGGCTTTTGTGTTGCGGGTAAAGCAGCCGTGATAACTTAACGGTACAAATGACTTTTTGCCGCAGGGTAAAACCAATTCGCTTAAATTCTGCTTTAATAAACCCATGGTCAAACCGCACATTATGTGCCGCCAAAACCGAGCCTTCTAAAAATGCTAATAAAGTATCCGCCACCTCTTTAAAAACAGGCGCGTTACTCACCATTTCATTATTAATTGTTGTCAATTGTTGAATAAAAAATGGTATCGGTTGCTCTGGATTCACCAGTGTTTGCCAGCGTGCGGTCTCAATGCCGTTATCAAAGCGCACCAAGGCAATTTCGGTAATGCGGTCACGCAGCGGCGTGGCGCCTGTGGTTTCTAAATCTAAAAAAGTAATTGATGGTAGCAAAATAGTTACGCGATATGTTTAATTTGCAGCTGCAATGTCTGTAAACCCTTGTATTCATTGGCTTCTAGGGCATAGGCAGCAGTAATATTTTCTGGCAGCACGTCGGCGCAATTAAAGTAAATCGCGTCAAACCGTTTTGCGTCTTTTTCAAGTATTAGCTTTAAGTGTTTGTCTTTTAAAATTCGCTGATTAATGACTTTAAAGTTATCGCTAAAAACAGGTTGTGGAAAGCCCTGACCCCATACGCTAACCCCTAGCATCCATGCGGTCTGCAGGCTCATGTCTGTTACAGCTAAATTACCATCGGTTTCTAATATTGCTTGCAAATCTGTATCAGTCAGCAGCTCGCGCGCAACGGCTTCAAATGCAGTTTGAAACGCTGCTAAATCTTTTTGTAAAATACTTAAACCTGCTGCCATGGCGTGGCCACCAAACTTTACAATCATATTTGGACAGCGTTTGGTGACTAAATCGAGCGCATCGCGCAGATGAAAATTGGCGATTGAACGGCCGGAGCCTTTAACAACTTTATTCTCATTCTCAGCGTCGCCAGCGTCAGCAAATACAATTGTCGGCCTGTGATATTTCTCTTTTAAACGCGAGGCCAAAATGCCGATCACACCTTGGTGATAATCGGCGTTGTAAATGCTTAAGCTGTAATTATCAGTAACATCAATATTTTCTAACGTCGCCAGCGCAACATCTTGCATATCAGCTTCGATATTGCGCCGCTCCATATTCAGTTCATGCAGCGTTTGCGCTGCTTGCGTGGCTTCAGCCTCAGTTTCTGCCAGCAAACATTCAATGCCAAGCCGCATGTCATCTAGCCTGCCAGCTGCATTTAATCGTGGCCCAACGGCAAAGCCAAAATCTTGCGCAATAACTTTTTCAGGGGATTTTCCTGCAATTTTTAGTAGTGCCGCAATGCCAGCACAACCAGCGCCTGCCCTAATTCTACGCAAACCTTGCTCAACCAAGATGCGGTTGTTAGCATCGAGTTTTACTAAATCGGCCACTGTGCCTAGCGCGACTAAATCGAGCAATTCGGTTAGATTCGGTTCTGGCTTTTCTACACCTGATTGACTTTGAAAAGCACCGCGATTTCTCAACTCCGCACGCAAAGCCAGCAACACATAAAACATCACGCCAACGCCAGCCAAATTTTTACTTTTAAAGCTGCAGCCATGTTGATTCGGATTCACAATGCAAGCCGCCGCTGGCGTGGTGTCACCAGGCAAATGATGGTCGGTAATTAACACCTGCAAGCCCAATAAATTCGCCGCTGCCACGCCATCGACACTGGCAATACCGTTGTCGACCGTTATCAAAATATCAGGCTTTAAGGTACTTGCAAGTTGCACAATTTCGGGCGTTAAGCCGTAACCGTATTCAAAGCGATTGGGCACCAAAAAATCCACAATCGCGCCCATGCTGCGTAAGCCTTTTACCGCCACCGCCGTTGCAGTTGCGCCGTCCGCATCGTAATCGCCAATGACTAGCAATTTTTTATTTGCAGCAATCGCATCGGCCAGCAGTTTGGCCATTTCTACGGCATTTGTCAGTTGCTCTGGAGGAATAATTTGGCTGAGTGACGTTTCAAGTTCGTTTTTACTTGTAACGCCGCGCGCTGAATATAGTCTAGCCAGCAGCGGCTTGATACCATCTGAAACAAGTTCATCCACCACTTTTAAATCATAGGCGCGTTGTTTAATTTGCATGTTTTTGTTGCGTAGTCTTTAAAGTCAAAATGGATTCCCGCCTGCGCGGAAATGACGGTAAAAAGGGAATAGAAGCATCATTTAACTCCCACCATTTGCCCGCCGCCATAACACCAAATACTATTCACTGCGGGCAAGCCTTTGGCTTCGCGTGCTTGATTCACAGGGTGCTCAAACAACAACATTTGCAGCTCATTAGTAAACGCTGCCCATTGCATGGCGCCCTTGCCTGTTGGCAGGTATGCGCCAACAGCCTTATTTAATGCGGCTTGTGGCGCATGTGTTGTAATGTTTGGGTTTTCTTTTAAGCGTAAAAACCATTTATTTTCCTGCCAAAAAAACATCAATTTATCTACTTCAAAGTGCTTATTTAATGCGGCTGTCAGGGCAGCGCTTTGTTCAGGCTCTAGCGTTAAAACCCCAGCCAAACTAAAAGTATCGCGTTGTAATTGCAAATGTACAGGCGCAGCGCACAACCAATAATAGCCAGTTGCGTCATTACCTATTTTTTGCCAAGCCAGCGCTGCATTAATCAATTTTGGTTTAAATAAATTTTTGAGGAAAGACAGCATGGCGCTATTTTAGCATTTTTGATTCACTCCACCCTTCCACAAACACAGGGCGAACGGTTTATTTTAGTTGCCCAATAAAAAAGCTACCTTTCGGCAGCTTCTTTATCTACTCAGTAAACTTTAATTTAGGGAGCTAAAATTAAAAGTTACCAGTAATTACGATCGCCATGTTTGCGATGACCATTACCATGACCACGTTTCCAATTTTTACGCTCGTACCTGTCATCATCATCGTCATTATCACGATAACTTACGTTACTTACATAACCATTCGATCGCACTTCAACATGCACCGGTATATAACGGCCTGGGTCACGATCGGTCACAGTTGAATATTGGCGGCCGTTATATTCGTAGTTCACCAAATAACCGGCTGGCACTTGCTGCCAGTTATCCACCGTTTGGCAGCTTTCTACTGGGCGCGTTTCAACACGCTCACGGCCACGATTATTATAGCCACGGTCGTTATCTACACGGTCACCTACAATTGCACCAACACCAGCACCCACCGCAGCGGCAGCTACACGGCCATTACCACGGCCAATAGTGCTACCTAATAACCCGCCAGTAACACCACCAATAATGGCACCACCTAATGAGCGCTGTGGCGCTTCGTAATAACTTTCGCGCACATATTCAGTACGGCATTGTTGACGTGGTGCGTTCACACGTTCAAATTGTGGCGTCACATTTGTTACACGGCCACGGTCCTCGTAAGCATCTTCATGGCCTGCAAAAGCTGGCACAGCTACGGTTGCTGCAATTAAACCAAACAATAATTTTTCTCGTAATGTCTGACGCATTTTAAATCTCCTCAAGTTAACTGCCTTTATTGCTGGCAGATGAGCTTACAACGAGGCAACTTTTTGTTTGCCGACATGACTTTGTAGATTAATGATTTTACGTAGTTTTACAATCGGGCTTATACAATTTGTGTTTTGTAGTTCAACTATTTGCAACTAAAAATTAATCTATGTATTTAAATTGCACTGTGTGACCATAGTTACTGTGCCTTGTTTAATTGCGCCTATACTCGCATCATCTGCTAAAACTTTAGCACCTAGTTTGAGGGTTTATTATGAAACATTTAAAAATATTATTCACTGCAAGTTTGCTTTTACTCAGCAGCACAATTTTTGCGGCCGAGCCGCCCACAGGTGAGTTTGGCAACAACTGTACTAACGGTTTATCAAAGCAAACTTTTCATGCCACCAATTGTGCAATTAACGAAGTATACAAAGGCAAAACCTATTGTTTTAGTAACGATGGCGCGCGCGATTCGTTTTTGTTTGATCAAGACAATATGATTGCCAAAGCCGAGAAATTTTATGCTGCCAACAAACCATTGGCCAGCACAGAGGCAGAGCGCGAGAAAATTAGCCAAGCTGATGCGATGAAACAAATTAACAGTAAAACATGCGATTTAAGCAATAAAGACGCAGGTTATTTAGAATTTGATAAGCTAGATTTACGCCATTGCAAAATGGTGAATACCAGCTTTTTTGGCGCATATTTACGTGAGGCTAATTTAAGCGGCGCTAACATGCAAAACAGTTATTTAAATTTAGCACGCATTGAAGGTGCAAATTTTAGTAAAGCTAATTTAACGGGCGCGACGATTTTTCAGGCAATTTTTGATAAAGCCAATTTTGAAGGCTCAAACCTAACTAATGCGCGCATGATAGGCACGCTAGGCGCAGTTAACATGAGCGGCGCTAATGTCAGCAAAGGCCGCTTTGGCTTAGATATTGGTAACCAGCCAATGGGCGCTATGCGCTTTGATGCGATTGGTGGTAACTTTGCTAATACCAATTTTGAAGGCGCCGATATTAATCGCAGCAACTTTAGATTTGCTAATTTACGCGGTGCTAATTTGCGTAATACCGATTTATTTCGCGCCGATTTTAGTAAAGCCGATTTAACTGGTGCGGATATTACTGGGGCAAAAATGGGGGAATCAGTGCTTGATGGCACCATTATGACCGACGTAAAAGGCATAACCGCCATTAAAGGCTACGACATGGCCAAAGGTAAATGCATTGACTGTGCGATTGTTGCAGCAAATTCAATGAAAGAGGCACCAGCCGTAAAAAAGGAGCAGTTGCAGGAACAATTAACAGAAAAGTCATTAACAGAAAAACCGTCGACAAACTTGGCGGAAAACCTATCGACAAAAAACCCTGAGGCAAAAACTGTTAATAAAATGAGCGATAAAGACTTAATGCTGGCAGAGAATCCTGCAAAAAGCTTTTGTAGACAAGGTTCTCGGTTTTAAGTAGTCTAACTGCTGGCCAATTTTTCTAGCTTGGCGCGGTCGCTAATCTCTACATGGCCGCGGCCAAGTTGCACCCAGCCTTTTTGCTCAAAACGCTTTAACTGGCGGCTTACCACCTCGCGTGCAGTGCCTAGTTCATCTGCCATTAGCTGATGTGTTCGGCTAATAGTCACATTGCCAGTATCAATTAGTAACTTGGCCAAACGCGCATCTAAACTGTGAAAAGCTACCTCATCTAATAACATTATTAAATCGGTAATTAAGGCGCCATAGTTGGTCATTACAAAGGTGCGAAACACTTTTGAATCTATCATTAATTGATTAAAAGCAGCCGATGGAATAATCACGTCCGTGATTGCCTCCTCGACAATAGTAGACGCTGGATAATTACTATTACCCAACAAACAAGTGGTGGTAATGACGCAAGTTTCACCTGCATTAACGCGATATAACAAAATTTCGCGCCCAGATGACGACATTTTATACACGCGAGACTGCCCTGCAAGCCGCATGACATATGCCCCGCAGGCACCGCCCTCGCGATAGCCAATGGTGCCAATGGGCGCCTCTACCATGCGGGCAGATTTATTTAAAATCTCACGCGCACTCTGCTCCAAATGCAATAAAGGCGGAAAGCTCTGCAACCAATTTAAATCACCCAAAGCAACACCCTCTTAATAAGTTGTTCATTAATATTGCATGCAACACTAACAGCACCGCCAAAATGTTGCAATACCAAGCCATTTGTAAAACTTCATTAAGCTTATATACTTAGGCTAAGTTCATGCCTATTATCGCTTTAATGTGAACTATTTTGAGTTAAAAAATTCTATATAACTATTTGTTGTATAAATAACAGTTGTTGCTATAAACGCACCCTAATAATCATAATTACAACTTGTTAACAACTTTACTTGATGCGCTATAAAGTTTATATTATTGCATCGGTAACAGTAAGTTAAAAACAAAAAACGGAGATCGCATTATGCAATCAACTAAAATGGCCAAAAAATCTTTACGTCCACAATCTCAACGATTGGTATTAGAGCCCAGAATTGTATTTGATGCCGTATTACCTGTCATGGGCGCAGAGGTAATTGACCACTTTGCTGACCATATTACTGCCGAAACCACGCCAACTGTTGAAGCGCCAGCTGTTGCCGATAGTCACGTAAATGAAAACCATCAAACCGAACAAATTGCCAGCGATAGAGCGCTGATTGAAGGCACGCTTGCGCCCACTAATTTAGCCGCTAAAGAAATTATTTTTATTGACGCCATTGTTGCCGATTTGCAGCAATATATTACCAGCCACCCCAATGCTGATGTCGTTTTATTAGATGCAAACCGCGATGGTGTAGAGCAAATAGCTGCTGTGCTTGCAGGCCGCACAGGTATTGAATCTGTGCACATTATTAGCCACGGCTCGGCAGGTAACATTAGTCTTGGTAATGCTTCTCTTAATTTAACTGGTGTTCAGGGTCAATATGCTGATGAGCTGGCTACTATTAAAGCAGCTTTGAGCGAAAATGCCGATATTTTAATTTATGGCTGTAATGTGGCCGAAGGCCAAGCTGGGCAAGCGTTTGCAATTGCCCTAGCAACCAGCACTGGTGCGGATATTGCTGCATCAACAGACTTAACTGGTGCCATAAAATTAGGTGGTGATTGGAATTTTGAAACACAAACTGGCTTTATAGATTCATTAAATGTTATTAATGCCATTGGCCAAACTGATTTTAACCAGCTACTAGGCCCCGCGCCGATCAGTTTAAACTTTGGTACTCCCACCGTGCTTGTTGACGCAACTGGCGGTTTAGTGGGTGATAAATGGCTTTATGCCAACGTTACGCCAGGTGTAGATGCAGTCGTAACAATTTCTGCTGTTACAGGCAGCCCAACTTTAGGCAATATCGATGCGCCGAGTGGCTCTGGTGGTCGCGATGCAGCTTTTCAACCGGTTATTACCTCTATACCAAGCGCTAACGAACGCATTACATTTACCATTAACTTTGTGCTGACAGGCACTGCTACTACTTCCAACCCCACAGGTACAGCTACAACGCTAAGTAATTTTATTGCAACAGGTGTTGATGTGGATGGCGCTGGAAACGCAACTGAATTTGCCTCTTACCAGCTGCCAGATTCGTCAAAAATTGAGGTGGGTTCTCAAGTTACCCAAGGTGGTACAGCAACCAACCCCACATTTACCGGCATATCAAGCAGCCTACCTGGTATTGGCCTAGAAACTACTGAAGCCAATTATTCTGTTTTTTATGATAAACCAGTTTCTTCAATTACCTTCAGTTTAGGCAATACTGGTACGTCGGGCGGTGCATTTGGACCGCGCCAAAACTCAATATCTTTCGATTCAAATGATATTAAAGCCTACAACTCACCTGTTGCCGTTGGTGACAGTGCTACTACTAACGAAGACGCACCAATTACTTTTTCTATTTTAGATAATGATTGGGGTGGCGAGCAAGGCCCAGACGGTGGCCGCGCACAAACACCGCTTAACCAAGCCAGTGTTGATTTAGACCTTACAACAGCTGGCATACAAACAACCCGCACCATCGCAGGCCAAGGTACTTTTACATACAACGGCAATGGCACAGTTACTTTTGCACCTGTTGCCAATTTTAACGGTGTGGTTACGCCAATTCAATATGTTGTTAGCAACACTGTGGTTGCTGGGCTTAATCCAGTTGCAGAAACCGCTAACGCTGCCTCAATTCGAGTAACAGTGAATTCCGTAGACGATGCCCCTGTTAATGCTGTGCCTGGTACGCAAAATACAACAGAAGACACTTCGTTTATTTTTTCTACCGCAAATGGTAACGCTATAACTGTAAGTGATGTTGAAGGTGGCAGCCAAACGGTTACCTTAACTGCCGCAAACGGCCTAATCAGTCTAGGCGGTGTTGCTGGTTTAACCAATGTGGTTGGCAATGGCACTGGCACTATTACTTTTACAGGTAGCATTGCCAACATTAATACGGCACTTAATGGATTAAGTTTTACACCTAGAGCTGACTACAACAACACCATTTCACCTGCGTCGCCCGCCAGCATTACCATTAAAACTACCAACGCATTAGAGGCAGTTACTAATTTTATTAATGGTGGCTTTGAGCAAATTGCCAATGTGCCGCCGCCAACTACCTTTTTGATTACCGATGAAAATAATTTGCCTGGTTGGGATACAAGTGCTACAGATAACCAAGTTGAAGTTTGGCGCAGTGGCTTTAATGGTGGTTCTGGTGCACCCGTGCCAGCGTTTGAGGGCAATTATTTTGCAGAAATTAATGCCAATCAAGCCGCTACATTATTTAATACATTTACGCCAATAGCGGGCTCTACCGTTTCTGTAGATTTTGCACATCGCGGCCGCAACGGCGTTGATGTCATGCAAGTACAGGCCATTGATTTAGGTGCAGACGGCGTGCTGGGCGGCAGTGGCGCCAATGCCGATACGGTTTTATTTACTCAAAATTACTCTGACGGAAACACGGCTTGGGGTGCTTACAGCGCCAACATTACCAACAATGCTAGTGGCAATAAAATACAATTTGGCTTTACTGCTGTATCTGCAGTTGGTGGTGCGGGTAGCGGCAATTTTGTAGATGGCATCGTTATTAAACAAGCTGCCCCTGCAATGGATACTGATACTATTTTAATTAATGTAACGCCCGTAAAAGATACCGTTACAGATAACCTAACTACGCCTGAAAATACGCCGATTATCTTTAATGTACTTACTGGCGCCAATGGTGCCTCTGCCGATAATTTTGAAGGCGCGCCGATTGTAAGCAGCATTACACAACCCGCCGCAGGTACAGGTTCTGTTACCTTTAATACCAACGGCAGCATGACTTACACGCCGCCCAATGCAGATTTCAATGGTTTGGTGACATTTACTTACACCGTCACATCGCCAGCAGGCGTGTTTGAAACCGAAACTGTAAATATAACCGTAACTGGCGTAAACGATGCGCCAGTAAACAATATGCCCGTGGCACAAAGTACGCCAGAAGATACGGCAAAAGTGTTTTCAACGGCCAATGGCAACGCGATACAAATTAGCGATGTGGATGCTGGTAGCGGCATTATGACAGTCACCCTTTGGACAGAAAATGGCTTAATTACATTAGCACAAACCACTGGCCTAACTTTTAGTGTTGATGATATTAATAATATTGCAGGCACTTTAGATACCATTGCCAGTACTGGCAGTAACGAAGCCACCATGCGCTTTACAGGCACTATTGCTAATATTAATGCTGCTTTAAATGGGCTAAGTTTTGCCCCCACTGCCAATAATAATGGCGCTGGCAAAATTACTATTCGCACAGAAGATAACGGCAATAGCCCTAGCACCAATCTAATAGATACCGATTCTGTGGTGATTGACTTTACCCCAGTTAAAGATACCGTGCTAGATAGTGCTGTCACTAATGAAGATTCGCCAGTGGTTATTTCACCGCTAACTAATGATAGTTTTGGTGCAGGCAACGCCTTTTTAACAGCTGTCACCTCGCCCGCAAACGGCACTGCAGTGATAAACCCTGGCACTGGCACCACCACTTACACGCCAAATGGCAACTTTAATGGCACAGATAGTTATACGTACACATCTACCACCATAGACCCTGGTTTTAATTACGAGTATTTCACTGCCAACCAGCCTAATGGTAACAGTTATGCTAATACCTTTCCTGGCGGCTTCCCCACAGGCACGGCCAATGCCACTGGCTGGACAGCTGCTATTACTGGAAATGACGGCGTACGCATACAAGAGCATTTAAATGACAAAGATAATGACCTAACTGCCCGCTGGTCTGGCGTAGTGCTGATTGAGCAAGCTGGCAGCTATACATTTAATTTATTTGCAGATAACGCAGCGCGCTTATTTATAGATGGCGTAGCGGTGGTAAGTGCCAGTTATGATGTGGCGGCTGGTGTAAATGCCACCATTACTTTAACGGCTGGCGTGCATACTTTTCAGCTTGAATATGCTGATGTAGATGATCCGCAAGACGTGGGTTTAAAATACTCAGGCTTAGACACTGGCGGTACTAGCGTTAACGTGAATACTAACAAGCATTGGGGTGCAGCAGCACGTACCGAGACTGAAACGATTAATATAACCGTTAACCCAGGTATCGATCCGCCAGCGGGCACTGATAAAACCATTACCATTAATGAAGATACGCCCTACACAGTAACGGCTGGTGACTTTGGCTTTACTGACCCAAATGATAGCCCTGCCAACACCTTTACCAATGTTATTATTGGCAACACGCTGCCGCCAGCAAGTGAAGGCGTTTACAAGCTAAATGGTATTAATGTAACGGCTAATCAAGTAATTAGCGTGGCCGATATTAATGCGGGAAAACTGACTTTCTCACCCGCAACCAATGTAAACACAACTGGCGCAGTCACCTTAGGCGCGCTTAGCTTTCAAGTGCAAGATAACGGCGGCGGCGCAGCAAGCACCCCATCAAATACCGATCAAAGTGCCAATGTTCTTAACTTTAAAGTGACGCCAGTTAACGACGTAGTGACTTATGGTAGTTTGACAGACAATTCCGCCAATGTGCCTAATACCGACGCGCAAGTATTTGAAAAAGATTTAAGCTTTGGCAGCACACCAAGTGGCACGGGTGAAGTCGTTAATGGCAGCTTTACATTAGGGCCAATCACCAGCTTAACTTCGTTCACCATGGGTGGTGGCGCAGCCATTACTGCTGCGCAATTACAAGCAAGCGGCACAACGCCAATTACTCGTACAGGATCATTCGGCACATTGGTAATAAACGGCTATAACGCTGCAACCAGCGTGGTCAGCTACACTTACACCCTTACCGCTGCTGCCAACCACAGCGCTGGCATCGTCAATGATGTATTTGGCATTGCCACTACCGATGTAGAAGGCGATGTGAACAATACCAACTCGCTACGCATTAATATTGTAGACGACAACCCTATAGCTGCAAATGATGTTGATAACACCGTCAATACGTCTGGCAACCCTTCTAGCATTGCTTATGGTAATGTGATTAACGCCAGCAATACCGGTGCAGGTGGCTTAACCGACCCGAATAATCAAGATGGTGTGGCAGATACGATTGGTGCCGATATTAATGCTAACCCTGTGACTGGTGTTAAAGCTGGCACATCACCAGGCGCGCCTGTAGGTGGCGTGGGTGGTGCAGGCGTTACTGGTACACATGGTATTTTAGTACTAAACAGCAATGGTAGTTATAGCTACACGCCTACCACTTTAAACAACCCTGCCACACTCACAGACACCTTTACTTATCAAATTACCGATGGTGATGGCGACACAGCCACTGCCACTATTACTATTAGCATTGTGCCCAGTCCTTCTATTACCGGCTTGGGTGATGGTGCAGTAGCGGGCACTGATGGCAGCGTATTGGAATCTAATTTAGCTGCTGGTACCAGTTCAGCAGGTACAGGCGAAACACTGGTTGGTAGCTTTAACCTATTTACAGGTGCGGCAACACTTAATGTTGCCAATGCGCTCACCGTTGGTGGCACTAACATCAGCCTAGCCCAACTTACAGCAGCCAGCACGACAAATATTACTGTGACTGGCACCAGTTTTGGCACGCTGACTATTACCAATTACGATGCTGCAACTGGTGTTGTCACTTACAGCTACACATTAAGTGGTGCACAAACACATGGCACGCCACAAGAGTCACTCAATTTAGTGGTACGAGACAATTTGGGCAACTCAGGCGCAGGCACCCTAAGAATAGACATTCAAGACGACGCGCCAATTGCCTCTGCAGACACCAACAGTGTGACTGAAACAGGCACTGCGGCTGGCACTAGCCCCATCGCTGGCAATGTATTTACCAATGACCAAATTGGTGCTGATGGCGCCAGCACCGCTCCTGTTGGCCCAGTCACGGGCGTTAAAGCTGGTACGGGCACACCCACCAGTACAGGTATCAATACTGGTGTTGTAGGCGCATATGGCACACTTACATTACAAGCCAATGGCAGCTACAGCTATGCATTAGATAACGCTAACACAGTAGTCAATGGTTTAAAAGCAGGGCAAACCCTGACAGATACTTATACCTATAAAATTACCGATAAAGATGGTGATGAAACCAGCACTACGCTCACCATTACCATTAATGGCGCTAACGATGCACCTGTTGCGGTTAATAACACCTACAACATGACCGAAGATGCGCTGCCACTTACATTAAACCCATTAGCTGGCGATAGCGACCCTGATGGAGACACGCTAAGAGTGAGCAACATAGCGGGCACAGCTATTACTGCTGGCACTGCTTATACGATTTCTGTCACCAATGGTACGGTAAACGTGAGTGCTGGTGGTGTTATTACCTTTACGCCTGCGCCTAATTTTAACGGCACTGTGACATTTGCTTACACCGTCAGCGACCCAAGCGGTGCGACATCCACAGCAAATCAAATCATTAACATTGCGCCTGTGAACGATGCGCCAAGCCCATCGCCAGATATTAACAGCACCAATGAAGAGGTGCCTTTGGTTGTAAACGCGGCAGCTGGCTTACTGGCAAACGATACTGATATTGATACTGGCAATAACACTGGCTTAACTGTTACCCAATTTACCATTGCAGGCGTACCTGGCACCTTTACAGCAGGCACTACTGCCAATATTCCTAACGTAGGTACCTTGCTGATTAACGCGAATGGTGGCTATACATTTACGCCTGCAGCTAATTTTAACGGTGCTGTACCTGTGGCAACTTATACCGTGTCTGATAATGGATCGCCCGCTGCGCTAACAGCCACCAGCACGTTATCACTAACTGTGAACCCATTAAACGATGCCCCAACCGCGGTAAATGACAGCAAAACTAGCCCTGAAGACACTACATTAAATGTGAATGCTGCCACCGGCTTATTGGCAAACGATATCGATATTGATACTGGCAATAACACTGGCTTAACCGTAACGCAATTTAGCCTAAATGGCACCACATTTTTTGCAGCTGGCTCCACACAAACCATTATAGGCATAGGTGACATCACCATTAATAGCGACGGCAGCTATACTTTTGTGCCTGTGACCAATTTTAATGGCGTTGTGCCATCGATTACTTACAGAATTAGCGATAACGACCCAACTACGCCACTTACAGCAACAGCGCAATTAAACATTACTATTACCCCTGTTAATGATGCGCCAGTGGCGGTTGATGATGGTACGGTTGCCATACCACTGCCAATTGTAGAAGACACGCCAACAGTGCTTAATTTATTAGGTAATGATACCGACCCTGATGGCGACACACTAAGCGTTAAAAGCATTAATGGCACTTTACTCACCCCAGGCACTGCGCAAACTATAGTTGTGCCAAACGGCACGGTCAATGTTAGCGCACTTGGTGTCATCACTTTTAGCCCAGCGTCCAATTATAATGGGCCAGTCACCTTTAACTATGTGGTGCAAGATGGCAAAGGCGGCGAAGATACAGGCGCAGTCAACTTAAATGTAACGCCTGTGAATGATGCGCCAATTGATGGTAACGAAACAAATATTGTTACAGAAGACACAACTTTAACAGTGCTAGACGGCGCACCTGGCGACTTGCTTAACAACGCCACTGATGTAGATGGTGACCCACTCACCATTACTGGTTACACGATTGCAGGTATTACTGGTACGCAAGCTGTTGGCGCGCCAGTAGTGATTGCAGGCGTTGGCACCATTACCATTAATGCGAATGGTAGCTATAGCTTTGCGCCAGCGCTTAACTTTACGGGCGCTATTCCAGTCATTACCTACACGGTGTCTGATGGCAGCTTAGCTGATACATCGACCTTATCGTTGACAATGCTAGCTGTGAATGACCCGCCAGTGGCCACACCAACGACATCAACTGGCAATGAAGATACGCCTATTCCTGTTAACCTAGCAGGTACGGATGTAGACGGCACTGTCGTAAGCGTCACTGTGCCTGTATTGCCATCTGCCGCGCAAGGCATATTGTACTTAGCCGATGGCACCACACCAGTAGAAGCCGATACACCACTTACGCCAGCACAAGCAGCTGGATTAATTTTTAAACCCGCGCCTAATTTTAATGGCACGGTTACAGTTCCGTTTAGGGTCACAGATAATACTGGCGCAGTTTCTACGCCAGCTAATGCAGTCATTACAATCAACCCTGTTAATGACGCCCCTGTGGCGATTAGTGGTAGCAGCAACGTGGCAGAAGATGCGACTGCAACAATTAGTCTGTTAGGTACTGATATTGACGATGTGCCAGCTAACTTAACTGTTAGAATTTTAAGCATTCCGGCTGGTACTGTATTAAGAGATTCAAGTAATGTTATAGTCAATGTTGGCGATAACATTACCATTGCCCAAGCCACTGGCATGACATTTACGCCTGTAATCGATGCGCTAGGCGGCTTGTACAATATTACTTTTGAAGTGCGCGATGATGATGGCTTAGTATCAAATGTGGGTAATTATTTGGTTGATGAAAGAGACCTTAATACCGCCCCAGTCGCCACTAGCATTAACCGCACTGGTATTGAAGATACGCCGCTTAACATTGCTTTGCCTGGCACTGATGTAGATGGCGTTATTACCAAAGTAACGGTAAACAGCTTGCCACCAGCGAATGAAGGCATTTTATACAAAGCTAATGGCACCCCCGTGGTTGCTGGCGTGCCACTTACGCCTACTGAAGCCGCAAATCTAAAATTTGTGCCTGCGCCTAATTTTACTGGCGCAGTTACGCCGTTTAATTTTACAGTGACTGACGACGATAACGAACTTTCTAATGTGGCTACAGTAGCTATTACCATTGGTGCAGTCAATGATGCGCCAGACGCATTGCCAGACACCAACTCCGTGCCTGAAGATACAACTGCCACAGGTAATGTGCTAACAAACGATACGGATGCGGAAAATGACACTTTAAGTGTTGTGCAATTTACGATTCCTGGGGTGGGCACATTTGCGGCAGGCAGCACTGCCACTATTGCTAATGTGGGTACCTTACAAGTTGATGCCAACGGTAATTACACATTTGTACCTGTGCTTAACTTTAACGGCACTGTACCAGTGGCCACTTATACTGTTACCGATGGCAGCTTAACCAGCTCTAGCACGCTCAGCATTATCGTTACACCAGTCAATGACCCACCTATCGCAACATCGGGCAACGCAACTGGCAATGAAGATACACCCGTAAATGTTGGCTTAACCGCTACAGATGTGGATGGCACCGTTGCTAGCATTAGCGTAGCCACCTTGCCAAACCCAGCACAAGGCGTATTGTATTATGCGGATGGCGTAACACCAGTTCTAACGACTACGCCGCTTACTCCTGTACAAGCTGCAAACTTAAAATTTGTGCCCGCCACTAACTTTAATGGCACAGTCACTATTCCGTTTAATGCCACAGATAACAGCGGCGCAACATCTGTCGCGCCGGGCGTATTTACTATTAATATAAACCCAATCAACGACTTGCCAACGGCAACCCCAACCACAGCAACCACGCCAGAAGATACACCAGTCAATGTAGGTTTGGTGGGTATCGATGTTGAAGACCCAAGTACTGCTTTAATTACCAAAGTCACCACATTGCCGCCCGCTAGCCAAGGCATTTTATATCTGGCAGATGGAACAACGCCAATGCTTGCAGGCGTATCGCTTACCAATGCTCAAGCTGCTGGCTTAATCTTTAAACCTGCTACTAATTTTAATGGCAGTGTGACCATTCCATTTACTGTCACCGACACCAATGGCGGTGTGTCTACTTCAGCCAGTGCGGTTATTACTATCACGCCTGTTAACGATAACCCAGTTGCGGTAACCGATAACTACAGCATGAACGAAGATGGCGCAGCTATTACGCTTGTACCATTAACAGCTGATAGCGATGTTGATGGTAATCCGCTCACTGTAAGCAATATCAATGGTACGAATATTGTGGCAGGTACGGCATATCCTTCTATTGCCGTTACTGGCGGTGTGGTTAGCGTGAGTGCTGGCGGCATAATTACCTTTACGCCAACAACTAATTTTAACGGCACTGTCACTTTCCCATACACCATTAGCGATGGCCAAGGTGGCACAGCAAGCGCTAATCAAGTGATTACAGTGAATACTGTGAACGACCCACCAGTGGCGACGCCTTATGCCGTGACTGCGGCTGAAGACGCAGTATCTGTTAATGTCAGCTTAGTGGGTACAGACGTCGAAGACGGTGCACCAAATATTGTCAAAGTAACCACACTACCACCCACAAGCCAAGGGATATTATACTTGGCCGATGGCACCACCCCAGTGGTTGCTGGGGCACCATTAACTTCTGCGCAAGCAGCAGGCTTAATCTTCAAACCAGCGCTTAATTTTAACGGTATTGTGACGGTTCCATTTACTGTCACTGATAGCAATGGTGCTACATCAGCACCTGCCAATGCGGTAATTACGATTACTGACGTAAACGACCCGCCAGTGGCGACATCTGCCAGCAGAAATACGTTAGAAGATGCGCCTGTGCCGGTTAATTTGGCTGCAACAGATGTAGATGGCACGGTGGTTGGCATTACCGTCACTCAGTTACCCGCAGCAAATGAAGGTATACTTTATTTTGCAGGCGGCACAGTGCCTGTTATAGCGGGTGTAGAAATGACACCTGCCCAAGCAGCAGGTTTAGTGTTCATTCCAGTGCTCAATTACAACAGTACAGCGGTTGATTTGGTCGATATCAGATTCACCGCTAGAGATGATGACAACGGCGTATCGCAACCTGCCAGCTTTATCATTGATGTGGCTGGACTAAATGATGACCCAATTGCCACGCCTTCTAGCGCCAATACGCCAGAAGATACGCCAGTTGTACTTACCTTTACAGGTACTGATGTAGAAGATGGCGTTGCAACTAGCGTAAGCTTTGTGACGCTACCCCCCGCATCGCAAGGCGTGCTTACCTTAACCGATGGCACGCCTGTTGTTCCCGGCGTAGATTACCCACCTGGTAGCTTTATATTTACGCCTGCGCCCAACTACAATGGTCCAGTAAATCCAATTTTATTCACTGTTAAAGATGCTGTCGGCCAAATTTCATCGCCACCCTCTTCAGTAACAGTCACCATTACCAGCGTAAATGATGCGCCTGTGCCAACGCCAGATACTAATACAGTGCCAGAAGACACCGTAGCCACAGGCAATTTACTGACAAATGACACCGATTCTGACAGCCCCACTTTAAGCGTAACGCAATTTGTGGTGAACGGCACAACGGTTACAGTAACACCTGCAACGCCAGGCTCAACCACCATTACAGGCGTAGGTACCATTACCATTAGCAGTAATGGCGCTTATACCTTTACACCAGTTGCAGACTTTAATGGCACTGTTCCACAAGTCACTTATACCGTATCGGATGGCTCTGGCACACCTACTGCAACCGCCACCAGCACGCTAGATATTACAGTGACACCAGTGAACGACCCACCAGTAGCTACGCCAATCACAGCAACTGGCAATGAAGATGCTACTTCTATCCCTGTTAGCTTGCTGGGTACCGATGTAGACAATTTAGCAACTGATTTAACCACTACAGTCACCAGCTTGCCACCTGCTACACAAGGTGTGCTTACTTTGGCAGATGGCACACCCGTTGTGGCAGGCCAACCACTCACTGCAGCACAAGCAGCAGGTTTAATATTTGTACCAGCACCTAATTTTAGTGGCACTGTGAATATTCCATTTACTGTTAAAGATCCTAGCGGTTTAGTTTCGCCATCTGCAAACGCTACTATTATCGTGAATGCAGTGAATGACCCTCCAGTGGCCAACAATGGCACATTTGCTGGGCTTGAAGATGCGCCATTACCGTTTGTATTAACTGGTTCTGATATTGAAGGCCCCGTTGTAAGCTACAACGTCACTAGCCTGCCAGACCCAATAATACAGGGCACAGTTTATTTGGCTGATGGTGTGACACCAGTCACCACAACAACGCCACTCACGCCAGCGCAAGCGGCAAGCTTAGTATTTGTGCCAGTCAATAATTTCTTTGGCTCGGCCAGTTTAAACTTTACAGTGACTGATAACCAAGGTGCAGTTTCACCTGAGGCTACAATTACCTTGCAAGTATCTGATGTGATACAACCGCCTGTTGCCACTCCAGTCAATGTAAGCGGTACGTCTGACAAGCCTATTCCAATTAGTTTGGGTGGTACCGATGCGGATGGTTTTGTCGCTAGCGTGACCGTGCAAAGCTTGCCACCAGCCTCGCAAGGCGTACTTACTTTGGCAGATGGCACGCCAGTTGTCGCGGGTGTGCAATTGACACCAGCACAAGCAGCCGGCCTAATATTCAAACCGGCTACTGGATTTAACGGCACTGTACAAATACCGTTCTTCTTAACTGACGATGAAGGCAATAATTCAACGGTTGCATTTGCCACCATTAAAATTGCTGATACCGATGGCTTATTTGAGCAATTGCTGTCGCCGCCTATAAAAATAAATGACCTAGACCCAAATCGCCCTGATCCATTTGCATTCCGATCACCAGTAATACCAATTGGCATGCCTGAAGATTTATTCGTGATTCACAGCGTGCGCGAATCGGCAATGCGCATTGCGCAAAACAGTAACTTTGGCGTATTTAACGTAGATGCACCAACCCGTGGCGAGCTAGATAACCTGACTTATGACTTAAAAGGTTTACCAGTGGGTATGGACCCAACCCTATTTGTGCAGCACGCAGTGCGTAGCTTGCCCATTACGCAAGAGCCACGCTTATTTGTGCAAAATGCAGTACGCCAATCGCAGTTAGAATCGACCATGCGTAATGTGGGTGTAGGCAGCTACAATACGGCTACTAGCGGTATCTCTAGCTTATTCTCACCATTTGATTTAGGCTCGCCTAACGATGTTGCAGATTTAGCAGTTGATGGTGTAAATGGCGAGTTTGGCAATAAAACGGCTGAAATTACCATTAAACCAGCGACAGAACTAGCGCTAGATTCAACGACAGAAACGGTTGTTGATGCTGATAAGTTGGCTCTTGAGAAGCTAGAAGCAAGCAAGCAAATAGAAGTCAATGAAGCCCATGCAAAACTAATGCAAGCTAACATGCCATTAGCCACTAAAAAATTGGCGGCGGCAAGCTTTGCTAACCAGCTTAATGCAGCAGCTAAAAAATTAAAAGCCACCGATATTTTTAACCCTAACAATTAATAGACAATAATAAGTACTAACAAACTTGAGGAAATTTAAAATGAAAACCAACACAAAAATAAGCTTTAAACCAAAAATGTTAAGCCTAGTTGTTGCGCTAACATTAACGGGCTGTTCGGTGTTTCCACAATTAGCCACCAAAGAGGAGGTGAGCACACGGGTAAAAGAAGATGTGTCAAGAATGTACACCAACCAAGAGCCTATTACAGCGGCTTTAAGTTTGGAAGAGGCGGTTGCTCGCACCCTTAAATACAACCTAGATTACCGTCTAAAACAAATGGAATCTGCGTTGGCTTTAGGCATTGCCGATTACTCTAAATACGATATGTGGCCAAAATTATTGGCTAATGCTGGCTACAATGCGCGTAGCAACTATTCGGGCGGCACTAGCATTGGCATTGATGATGGCATTGAATCTTTGCGTGCCTCTACCAGCCAAGAACGCGGTTATGCACAAGCGGGGGCCGAGTTTAGCTGGAACGTGCTCGATTTTGGCGTATCGTACTACCGCGCCAAGCAAAATGCCGACCAGTTTTTAATTGCCGAAGAGCGCCGCCGTAAATTAGTACAAAACATGATGCAAGACGTGCGTGCTGCCTATTGGCGCGCCTTGGGCGCACAACGCTTAACCAATAGTGCCAAAGATATTTTAGTACGCGCCGATAAAGCCATGGTGCGGTCACGCGAGGCCGAAAGCCAAAAAGTGATTTCACCAGCATTGGCGCTTAATTACCAACGCGCCTTACTCGACGCAACCTCATTGCTGAACCAACGTCGCCAAGATTTAGAATTTGCCAAACGCGAACTTGCCGCCTTAATGAGTGTGCCACCTGGCCAAGACTTTACCTTAGCTGATGCGCAAGAAGCTAAACTACCACCCGCTCCAACGGGTGATTTACTAGCGCTAGAAGAAATGGCGCTGCAACAACGCCCAGAGCTGCGTGAAGAAGACTTTAAAAAACGTATTACTGCGGTAGAAACTAAAAAGCAAATCTTAAGCTTTATGCCTAACTTAAATATTGCGGGCGGCTGGCAATTCAACTCGAACGACTTTTTGTATAACAAAAATTGGCAACAAGCCAGCGTAGGCGTAACGTGGAACTTGCTCAAACTGTTCTCGTTGCCCGCTTTAGAAAAAACCCAAAAACAACAAGTAGATGTTGATGCGGCGCGCCGTACAGCGTTAAGCATGGCGATTTTAACGCAGTTACGCGTGAGTGTAGAGCGCTACAAATTAGCCATGGAAGATTACAAACTGGCAGATACCGCATCGAATGTAGATAAACGTTTGGCCGATTACACTAAAGCCTCTGTCAGCGCTAAATTAGAAAGCGAGCTAGAAGCAATTCGCACCCAGGCACGTGCAGTATTGGGTGAATATCAAAAAGCCAATGCTTACGCCAATGCACAAATTGCTTTTGGTCGCCTTTATAACACGCTTGGTTTTGACCCTTTAGAAGACAATTACGGTGGTAATAATATTGCCGAATTAAGCCAACGTGTCAAAACACATTTTAATGAAACCGAAGCGGAATCATTAAAAATGAAATCGAACTTATTTGGCAACCAAACTAAAGTGTCGATTAAAGTAAAAGGCGTGCAAGATGCTGCGCTGCAAAAACAAATGCAAGAAAAATTGGTTGAATTATTTGCGCGCAATCAAATTGTATCTGACGAGGTTAACGGCATGCCTCTAACCTTCAGCCTAACGCGCGATAACAAATTGGCAATTGATAAAGCCAATTGGTCTATTCAACTGGCAGATAAAGCTGGTAAAGTCACGCAAACAGCCGCGTACGCCACAAAAATACCAGAGAAATCACGTGATTCTATTTTAGAGGCCACCCTAATTGCAGCAGCAACCTCACAACTTAGCACCATGAAAACTTGGCTAGCGGCACTTGATAGCAAACAATTAGAAGCTGGGACAGAAGCCAAACAATAATGAATTTAATGAAAGTTGTACCAGTCGTTTTTTTAAGTCTATTTGTAACAAATACTTATGCGGGTGACGCTAGCAGTGGCAGTGTTAGCAAAAAGCTTAAAGCGCCTACTTTAAGCGCCACTAAAAACTTAGCGGTGGCACCGTCTGTAGCCAAAATCGTCGCAGTGGCACCTGTGACAAATGGCCTAACTGCTAACCCAGTACGCGTATTATTGGTGCCAGACAAAGAAACCACCATTGCCAGCACCATGGCGGCGCGTATTGTCACCTTTAACGGTACGCTGGGGCAAAGTTTTAGGGCGGGCGATACGTTAGTGGCATTTGATTGCGAAGAGGCGCTAGCGCGTGTAGAAATGTCTAAGGCCGAGCTTTCTGGCGCCATAGAACAGCACGAGGCCAAAGTAAAAATGCAGGGCTTAGAGCAAGCTAGCGATGTTGAAGTGGCACTAGCAGCCAGCGCCTCTAACAAAGCCAAGGCGCAACTGAATTTAAACCAAGCGCAGGTATCGCAATGCAAAATTTATGCGCCCTGGAGCGGCCGCGTGGCCAAAGCCAATGTTAAAAACCACATGACAGTGACACCAGGCCAACCTTTGATGGAGCTGGTGAACAGTGGCCCGCTTAAATTAAAAATGAATCTACCCTCTAACATGCTAGCGCGTACCAAAGTGGGTACCAAATTTAATATTACCATTGATGAAACTGCACAAACTTACCAAGCCACCGTGTCTGCGCTAAATAGCCGAGTTGACCCTATCAGTCAAACCGTTGAAATTGAGGCCAGAATGCTAAAAAGTTATAAAGAGTTGCTGGCTGGCATGAGCGGCGTGGCTAGTTTTTAGTCTCGCTTTTCTACCATTACAACTTTTTTGACCTAGTTTCTATTAGATTGGCTTAAAATAAGCGTATGAGCCAACCTGCACATTCCACAACCCAACAACAGGCATCGCCACAAGCCAATATCCATGCGCCTTCCAAAGAACAAGCATTTATTCAGCTGACAGCGCGCGCCATGAGCGCCACCAAGTCGGCTGATTTACAATTTATTATTGCCAACGAAACAATTCAGCTAGCGCATTATCGCCAAGCCGCTTTTTTTGAAAGCAGCCTCAATAAAAAACCTATTTTAACTACCGCCTCTGGCTTGGTCAGTGTGGCAGAAAATTCGCCTTATAGCGTGTGGCTGAATCGTTTTGCCAAAACTTTTCCCAATTCTGCTGGTGCGCATCGTATTAACTTTGCTGATGCTAAACC
>JANOYU010000085.1:0-11482 GCA_031429035.1 Methylophilaceae bacterium | reverse complement strand
CATATTTTAACATGTGCTGGCAGCCACCGCTTTGCGTAATAGTATGAGTTGCAATTAAATTTAGTAATTATTTAGATGCCCTGCAGGCCAATATCCATGCGGGTGGTAGCGCATGTCAATTTACATCTCCGCGCCGATATTGCACCGCTTCGGCAATATGGGCGGGTTTAATTGCAGGTTCACCCGCAACATCGGCGATGGTTCTGGCGACTTTTAAGATGCGGTGATAAGCGCGGGCAGATAAATTTAGCCGTGAAATGGCAGTTTTTAGTAACGTTAAACCAGCATCATCAGGCTGGCAGAATTGATCAATTTCTAAGCTGCCTAAAGCAAAGTTAGCTTTGCCTTGGCGTTTTAATTGCAGTTCGCGCGCCGCTTCTACCCTAGCTCTAATCGCATCACTATTTTCTGCAACAGATGAAGAAGTGAGTTCTTCTTCTTTAAGGGCGGGTACTGTGATGAGCAAGTCGATTCTATCTAACAATGGGCCAGAAATTTTGGCTTTGTAGCGTGCCACATTATCGGGTGTACAGCGACATTTATTATTAAAATGCCCCAAATAACCGCACGGGCAAGGATTCATGGCGGCGAGTAGCTGAAAACTGGCGGGAAAATCGGCTTGGCGCGCGGCGCGGCTGATGGTAATTTTTCCACTTTCCAAAGGCTCACGTAAAACTTCTAATACTTTTCGCTCAAACTCTGGCAGCTCGTCTAAAAACAACACGCCGTTGTGCGCTAAAGAAATTTCGCCTGGTCGCGGAATACCACCACCGCCCACCAAAGCCACGCCAGAAGCTGTGTGATGAGGCGAACGATAAGGTCGGCGCTTCCAGTTTTCTAGCTTGTAACTGCCGTTTAAAGACTGAATTGCGGCAGATTCTAGCGCCTCAGCTTCTGTCATACTAGGCAAAATGCCTGCAAATCGTGAAGCTAACATGCTTTTACCTGTGCCTGGCGGGCCGCTCATAAGCACGCTGTGACCACCCGCAGCGGCAATTTCTAACGCACGTTTGGCTTGGTTTTGGCCTTTTACTTCATTGAAATCGGCATAATTAATGCTTTGAATTTGCGCATTAGATTCGTATTGATGCAGCGCGGTATGCCCGCTTAAATGCGCACAAACTTCTAACAAAGAATTGGCGGGGTAGATAATCGCATCCTTCACCAAGCTGGCTTCTTGTGCACTTAAATGGGGCAGAATGAATGCTCTTTTTGCACCCTTAGTTTTGTGTTGCATGTGATAAGTCATGGCCAAAGCGCCGCGAATCGGTCTTAATTCGCCTGTCAATGCTAGCTCGCCGGCAATTTCATAGCGGGCTAATGGCTCAGTCGGAATCTGTCCGCTAGCCGCCAAAATACCCAGCGCAATCGGTAAATCGTAACGGCCACTTTCTTTGGGTAAATCGGCTGGGGCAAGGTTAACCGTAATGCGCCGTGCGGGAAACTCAAACTGCGCAGTTTGAATGGCGGCGCGCACGCGATCTTTACTTTCTTTTACCTCGGCTTCTGGTAAGCCAACAATAGTGAACATGGGCAAGCCGTTAGCAAGGTGCACTTCTACCACCACCTCGGGCGCATCCATGCCGCTAAGCGCGCGGCTGTATAGCACGGCTAAACTCATGTTTAGTTAGCTTTGGCTTCTAATTCAGCCAATTTTTTCTCTAGTATTTCCAGCTTTTCACGCGTGTTACGCAGCACCTCGGTTTGCACATCAAATTCCTCGCGCGAAACAAGCTCCATTTTGGTGAACGCGCCCTTAATTAGTGCATTTACGTTCTTTTCTACATCTGCTAACGGACTGTTTTTAATCATGTCATTGATTTTACTGGATATTTCATTAATTTTATCTGAGTTAAACATGGCTTATCCTTAATATTTTTTACAATTTAAACTAGTTTAGCAGATTTTATTGCTAATTTTATATTAGTTAGCAAGCGCATTTTATCTCATGCTATTGATTTTAAACATTATTTTTATTGGCACGCGCTTTGCTAATGCTAAATGTGGTGTTTTTAAAGTTTTTATCATTTGTGTAGACATTAAAGGGGGTTAGCAATGAAATTTGTATCCGCAATTATCAAGCCGTTTAAGCTTGACGAAGTGCGTGAGGCTTTGTCTGCCATAGGCGTGCAAGGCATTACGGTAACTGAGGTAAAAGGTTTTGGCCGCCAAAAAGGCCATACAGAGCTGTATCGCGGCGCTGAATATGTGGTGGATTTTTTGCCAAAAGTAAAGTTAGAAATAGCCATTAAAGACGATATGCTAGACCAAGTGGTGGATGCGATTGAGAAAGCGGCTGCCACAGGAAAAATTGGTGATGGCAAAATTTTTGTGTTTGATTTACAACAAGTTTATCGCATTCGTACCGGTGAAACCGGCACGGAAGCGCTATAAGGGGAGTTGAAATGAAGAAATTTTTATCCGTTTTATCGCTGTTAGCTTTAGTTGGCTTTAGCGCAACGCAATTAAGTTTTGCTGAAGACGCTGCGGCAACTGCCACTGTGGAAGCAGTTACTGATGCAGCCGTAGCAGTAGATGCAGCTCTTGAAGCCGCCGCCATTGATGCAACGACGGCTGAAGCAACACCAACCGAAGCAGCGCCAGTTGAGGCGGCCGCTGCCCCTGCGCCTGTACCAAATAAAGGTGACACGGCTTGGATGATAGTAGCTACCGCCTTGGTAACATTAATGACGATTCCTGGCTTAGCCTTATTTTACGGCGGCCTTGTGCGCCAAAAAAATATGCTTTCAGTCTTAATGCAAACATTTGCGATTTTCTCGCTAATGAGCGTATTGTGGGCTTTATATGGCTACAGCGTGGCATTTACAGGTGGCAACCCCTACTTTGGCGGCCTTGGTAAAGCGTTTTTAGCTGGTATTACGCCAGATTCCATCGCAGCAACGTTCAGCAAAGGTGCTTACATTCCAGAGCTTATTTTTGTTGCTTTTCAATTAACGTTTGCAGCGATTACGCCTGCTTTGATTATTGGCGCATTTGCCGAGCGTATGAAGTTTTCTGCAATTCTTGCATTTATGGTGTTGTGGTTTACATTTGCCTACTTGCCAATGGCGCACATGGTTTGGTATTGGGATGGCCCAGATGCAATTACAACGGCTGAATCATTAAATACCGTGTTAGCGAATGCTGGCTGGTTATGGGCAAAAGGTGCGCTAGATTTTGCAGGCGGTACTGTAGTGCATATTAACGCAGGTGTGGCTGGTTTGGTGGCTTGTGTAGTGTTGGGCAAACGTATTGGTTACGGCAAAGAGGCGATGACACCGCACAGCTTAACGTTAACCATGGTTGGAGCAGCGTTATTGTGGGTGGGTTGGTTTGGTTTTAACGCAGGTTCTAACTTAGAAGCCAACGGCTATGCAGCGTTAGCATTTTTAAACACCATGATTGCAACAGGTGCTGCTACCATTTCTTGGATGTTTATTGAGTGGTTCCATAAATCTAAACCATCTATGCTAGGTGCAGCTTCTGGCGCGGTTGCTGGCTTGGTTGCTATTACGCCTGCTTGCGGTTTTGTTGGACCAATGGGCGGCATTGTTATAGGCTTGCTGGTTTCACCAATCTGTTATTTCTTCGTATCAAAAGTAAAATACATGTTTGGTTACGACGATGCATTAGACGTATTTGGCATTCATGCGGTGGGTGGTATTTTTGGTGCGCTAGCAACCGGCGTGTTTGTAAACCCAGCATTAGGCGGCATGGGTGTTTATGACTATGTGGCAAATGCGGTTGGCGAGTACAACTTTGCCACGCAAATGACCGCACAGCTGTACGCAGTGGTCACCGCGATTGTAGTTTCTGCAGTGGTTTCGTTTATTGCACTTAAAGTGGTTGATTTGTTGATAGGCCTACGTGTTTCAGAGGAATCTGAGCGCGAAGGCTTAGATACAACCGAGCATGGTGAACGTGCTTATCATTCTTAATTGATCAGTAAGTAACAAACAAACGGACACCTTGGTGTCCGTTTTTTATTGGGCGCCCGTTTTTACTTGCCAATTTTCGTTATTGAAATAAGTAAAAATATACGTGCATTTTTATATGCCCTGCAAGCCAATATGTACGCGGCTTGCAGGGCATATGTTTTAATGTTGTTTAAAATAACGCTTGACAGACAAAACTAAATAACTAATTATATAGTTATGAAGTTAACTACTGAAATCCCAAACGAGTGGAAAAATATCTCCAATTTATTTATCGCGCTAGGTGATGAACAGCGCCAGCGCATTTTATTAACATTTGATAAAGAAGAACGTTTAAATATTTTGCAAATTGTGGCAAGCTCTAAGTTGGGCCGCACTGCAGTTACGCACCACTTAAAATTATTACATCACAGTGGCGCATTGCAGAGCGAGAAAATTGGCAAGGAAGTATTTTTTTGGGTCGATAAAACACACATCACTAGCCAAATAGATAATGTTTTAAATTATATAAAAAATGAAATTTAGCCAGATTTTTAGGGGAAAAGTATGATTGCAAGTTTGCTGCGTTTGATTAGCAAAATATTATTTAGGGTGCAAATTCGCGGTTTAGAAAACCTACCCGCAGAGAACAGATTGTTGATTGTAGCTAACCATGAATCATTTTTAGATGGCTTATTGCTAGGCTTGTATATTCCCAAAAAAGCCACTTTCGTTGTCCATACTACAGTTCTAAAAAACTGGTGGTATCGCCAATTTTTGCGCTTAACGCCACACTTGGCGGTAGACCCTGCCAGCCCATACGCCATGAAAAAAGTCATTAAATTGCTAGAGGCAGGTCACAATGTGGTGATATTTCCCGAAGGGCGCATTACGCTAACTGGCAGCTTAATGAAGATTTATGACGGCCCAGGTTTTGTAGCAGCCAAAACAGGCGCGACCATTTTGCCGGTGCGTATTGATGGCGCTGCTGAATCGTATTTTGGCCGATTATCTAGCCATCACCCGCGCAAACTGCACCCCAAAGTCACCTTAACTATTATGCCCACCACTAGCGTGGTGATGCCTAAGCCTACCCACCGCAGCTTTCCTACCGCCAAGCAGCGGCGCCGTATTGCGGGTGAAGGCATGCGCAGCGTGATGCAAAAAATGCTGTTTCAAGCACAAAAAAGCCGCACATTATTTGAGGCATTTTTAGATGCGGTAGATAAATTTGGCAGTAACTACAAATTAATTGAGGATATGAACGAAACCGAAGAAACCTACCAAGAGTTGCTGAAAAAAAGTTTGGCATTGGGTCGTATTGCCAGCAAAGTAAGCCAATCAAATGAAGTGGTGGCGGTGTTGATGCCAAATATTACCAACACGCTGGCGTTGTTGTTGGGTATGAGCGCGTTTAACCGCATACCCGCGCTATTAAACTATACGGCTGGCACCGCAGGCATGCAAAATGCCTGTATTGCTGCCAATATTAAAACTGTCATTACCTCGCACAAGTTTATCGAGGCGGCGGCGCTAGAAACGGTAGTGGCAAGCCTACAAAACCTGAATATTGTTTATTTGGAAGATTTACGTGCCGATTTTGGTGTGATGGATCGCGCTTGGTTAATGGGTTACGCGCTACATTATCCGCGCCTAGCCATGGAAACCAATCAATCTGAGCAAGCTGGTGTGGTGTTGTTTACGTCGGGCAGCGAGGGTAAACCCAAGGGCGTGGTGCACTCGCACAAAAGTATTTTGGCCAATATCGCGCAAATTATGGCGGTGCTAGATGTTAACCCAACTGACAAAATGATGATGGTGCTGCCCGTATTTCACTCGTTTGGGTTTACTGGCACGCTGCTGGGCTTGTTTAATGGCGTTAAAATTAATATTTTTCCATCGCCGCTGCAATACAAAGTTATACCAGAAATTATTTACGATCGCGGCTGCACTATCTTTTTTGCAACCTCCACTTTTTTAGGCAACTACGCAAAGTTCGCCCACCCTTACGATTTTTACAAACTTAAGTTAGTCGTTGCTGGCGCCGAAAAACTCAATGATGAAGTGCGCAAAACGTACCAAGAAAAATTTGGTATCCGCATTTTAGAGGCTTATGGCGCCACCGAATGCGCACCAGGCATCTCAATTAATACGCCCATGGCCAATTTAAATGGTAGCGTTGGCCAATTGGTACCTGGGCTAGAACACAAGCTAGAAGCGGTTCCTGGCATAGACAATGGTGGGTTACTGCATGTGAAAGGCGAAAATGTGATGATGGGCTATTACTTATTTGATAACCCCGGCGTGCTAAAACCACCACCAGATGGCTGGTACAACACAGGCGATATTGTGGCGCTAGATGCCGAAGGCTATGTGCACATTAAAGGCCGCGTGAAACGCTTTGCCAAAGTGGCGGGTGAGATGGTGTCACTTGAAGTAGTAGAACATATTGCCTGTACCTGTGCGCCCGATAAACTGCATGCCGCTAGCTCTATAGCCGATGCGCAACGTGGCGAAAGCATTTTGTTATTTACTACCGATAAACTATTAAAACGTGAAGATTTGCAAATGGTCGCCAAAAACTTAGGCCTGCCAGAACTAGCAGTGGCACGCAAAATTATTGCTGTAGAAGAAATTCCACTGTTGGGCACGGGTAAAACCGATTATGTGACGCTAAAACAAATGGCAGAAGCTGCATAATACTAAGCACTTAATGATGAACAGAAGGCAATTTTTATTGGGTGTAGGTGCGGCTAGCGTTTCTGGTTTGGCTTATGCTGGCTACAAATTTTGGCCAGAACAAGGCTTAAGCAATCCTTGTTTATCTGGCCTGCCAGATGATATTAAAAACCACCCCCTTATGCAGCAAATTTGGGCTGGGATAGATGTTGCACAAGTGTGGGACAGCCACGTGCATTTAGTGGGCACAGGTGACGCGGCGCGGCAAATTGATAGCGCAGTTTGGGTGAACCCCGCCATGGATAGCTATATGCATCCCATTTTAAAAATACAAAAATATTTTTACATGAATGGTAGTTGCGCAACTGCCGAGAATATTGACACCAGCGTAGTACAAAGAAAAATTGATTTAGTGGCTGAAATGCCTAATGGCTTTAAGCTGATGTTGTTTGCATTTGATTGGTTTCACGATGCAAATGGCAAGCCAGTGCCAGATAAATCTATATTTCATATTCCAGACCAATACGCACAAGACGTGGCGAAGGCTGCGCCGCAAGCGTTTGAGTGGGTGGCCAGTATTCACCCGTATCGCGCCGATGCCATTGATGCGCTAGAAAAAGCCAAAGCCAATAAAGCACGCGCCATAAAATGGCTGCCGCAAGGCATGGGCATAGACCCAGCGCATAAAAAATGTAATGCGTTTTATGCCGCTTGCGCACGTTTAAATATGCCGATTATTTGCCACACAGGCCGCGAAAGCGCAGTGCAAGGCGGCAACCAAGATGATGCCAACCCGCTTAAATTGCGCCGCGCGCTAGATGCTGGCGTACGCGTTGTGCTAGCGCATTGTGCAAGCGATGGCGAAGATATTGATTACGATAACGGCAATAAGCGCGTAAAAAGTTTTGACCTATTTTTGCGCATGATGGATGAAGCTAAATATAAAAATTTATTATTTGGCGAAATTTCTGCCATTGCTTTACAAAATCACGCTTGGGCAATTGCCCCCTTGTTGCAACGCACCGATTTGCACAGCCGCTTGCTTAATGGCTCTGATTATCCGCTGCCAGCCATTTTGCCAATTACTTCGTTAAAGCAATTGGTAAGCAAAAACTTATTAGATGTTGCGCACGTGGAATTTTTAAAAACCATGCGTCTATATAACCCGATTATGTTTGATTTTGCCTTAAAGCGCTTAATCGCATTTAATGGCAACACATTTGCCAACAGCATATTTGAAACGCGGCGTTTTTTTGAAGTTATTTAACAAAATAATCGCTGCCCTGACAGGCGCATGGATATTGGCTTGTGGCGCATTGTATTTAATGCAAAAAAGCATGTTGTTTCCTGCGCAATATGCGCAAGTTGTGCCAGCCAATTGGCAACCCACGGCGGGCGATAGCGCAAAACAAGCCTTTATTAATGGTAATTGCGGTAAGCTGCATGTGGCTATTTGGCGCATTAAAAACGCTAAAGGCACCATTATGATGAACCACGGCAATGGCGAAAGTCTTGCCAGTATTAACGACTACGCTTATGCGTTTCACGCACTGGGCTACAATTTAATGACGTGGGATTATCCAGGCTATGGTCGTTCGGCCGATTGTTGGTTTAGCCAAGACGATCTACTAAGCGATGCAGAAAGTGCATACCAATGGCTTACGACGCAAGAAAAGTCAGACAAAATATTCATTTTTGGTTATTCCATTGGCACTGGCGTTGCGCTTTCCCTAGCTGCGCAGCACCAACAAAACCCAGTATTTTTGGTTGCAGCTTACGATTCGCTACAAAATATTGCCCAAGAAAAAATGCCAAGCCTTGTGCCGGTTAGCTTGCTAATGCGCTACCCGATGCAAACACTGGCTTGGGTTAATGCTATTAAGCAGCCCATTTACGTGATTAATGGCACAGCAGATAAGATTATTCGCCCTGCTCGCGCGCAAACTTTAGTAAATGCAAGCAAAAGCAAAGCACATATTGAATGGGTACAAGGCGCAGGCCATGCCGATGATGCTTTATTTTTGTATCGTAACGCATGGCTAAAAAAATGGCTGCCTTAAATTTAAAAACACCACACATAAAACTAGAGATAAAACCTAAAGATAACTCATGAGCAACCAATTTAGTTTATTAAAGCAACAACGTTTTCGTCCATTTTTCTTTACGCAATTTTTAGGTGCGTTTAACGATAACGTATTTAAAACCGCGCTGATTACCTTGGTGGCTTTTCACGCAGCCAGTTTAAGTAGTATTAATGGCGCAACTTTGGCTACTTTACTGCCAGGTTTGTTTATTTTGCCGTTTTTTTTGTTCTCGGCCACTGCTGGCCAAATTGCCGATAAATATGAAAAATCGCAGATTATTCGCCTGGTAAAAGTATTTGAAATTGGCATTATGACGTTTGCCAGCGCGGGTTTCTTTTTACATAATATTTGGCTGCTAGGCGCGGCGCTATTTATGATGGGCATGCATTCCACCTTATTTGGGCCAGTGAAATATGCCTATTTGCCGCAACACTTAAAACCAAATGAGCTGATTGGCGGCAATGGCATGGTGGAGATGGGTAGTTTTATCGCCATTTTGCTTGGCCAAATACTGGGTGCATGGCTGGCTACGTTAAATAATCACGAGTTATTAACCAGTTTGGCTATTTTATTGATTGCAGGCTTGGGATACTGGACAAGCCGTGGCGTGCCAAATACGCCAGCTGCTGAACCAAGCCTAAAAATCAACTGGAACCCAATCACTGAGACCATTAAAAACGTTAAACTCATTTGGCCGCAACAACCTATTTGGGTAGCAATTGTGGCTATTTCGTGGTTTTGGTTTTACGGCGCAACGTTGTTGGCACAGTTTCCAAACTTAGCAAAAAACGTGCTGCATGGCGATGAAAGTGTGTTTATTTTGCTGCTCAGTGTGTTTTCTATTGGCATTGGCATTGGCTCACTTTTGTGCGAAAAATTATCGCACGGGCGGCTAGAATTAGGGCTAGTAATGTTTGGCGCATTGGGCATGACAATCTTTGGAGCAGATTTATATGCCTCAAGCGCCAATATCCATGCGGGTGCTGGCGATGCTCTGCATAGCAGTATGCAATTTATGGCTAGCTTAAGTAATTGGCGATTACTTGTCGATATTGGTTTAATAGGCTTATTTGGCGGCTTTTACATTGTGCCACTTTATGTGTTGATTCAAAGCCGCGTTGATAAAAAAGTTCAATCACGTATCATCGCCGCCAATAACATTATGAATGCATTTTTTATGGTGGTTTCGGCTGGTTTTTCAGTTTGGATTTTTAGCCAAGGCTATAGCATTCCACAATTATTTTTAATAACTGCCGCTTTAAATTTACTGGTTGCGGTTTATTTATGTTTGCGCCAGCCCGAATATTGGCGCACTCTTATTGCTTTGCTTAAACGTTAGTTAATGATGCCTTCTAGTAGTTGTAATCTGCAACAGTTAAGCCCTTTGCAGCTATAATTGTGTTTTACATTAAAGCTATATTTGTAATGTCTATATCCTCTTTTATCAAAAAAATTCAGCAAACTATTTGGGCAGTAAGTAACAAGCTTGGGCCATTTGCACCACTTGTTGCTATGGTTTTATTAGGTTTGCTTATACTTTCAGCTTCTAGGCTGGGCTTAGTAATTTGGAAGTTTGATCGCGTTAGCGTCACAGGTAAATTAGCCGAAATTTTATTGCAGGGCGTGCGTGTTGATGTTATTCAGCTTTGCTTACTGGCCTTAGTGCCGCTGTTGTTTGCGCCGCTGTTAGCCATTAAACGCTTTTTTAAAGCTTGGCAAATATTCACTTATTTTTGGGTCATCATCTCAATCGCTCTGCTTGTGTTTTTAGAGGCCGCAACGCCAGGTTTTATTGCCGAATATGACGTGCGCCCAAACCGCTTATTTGTAGAATATTTAAAATACCCGCATGAGGTAGTGAGCATGCTGTGGGGTGGTTTTAAAATTCACGTGTTTGCCAGCATTGGCTTTGTAGTGCTAGGTATATGGGCGATGCGGCGTTTTATGCGGCCATGGCTCAGTGCTCAGCCAACATGGTCAAACAAAAAAATATGGTTGCTTTGGCCGCTCATATTTCTATTAACCGCTTTTGCAATACGCTCAACCATTGGCCATCGCCCCGCAAACCCCGCGTTATTTGCTATTACAGCAGATAGTATGGTGAATAGCTTGGTGATTAATTCTGGTTACTCAGTTTTTTACGCCATTTACGATTTGCAACACGAAAGTAAATCGAGCGCTATTTACGGAAAAATGGATAGAGCAGAAATTTTCAAATTAACAGGTGCAACAGACACCGATATTCCCACACTCAAAACTTTAATACCAACTATAACCCGCGATAAACCGCTTAATTTAGTCATTATTTTGCAAGAAAGTTTAGGTGCAGGCTTTGTAGAATCACTTGGTGGAAAGCCTGTTACGCCCAATTTAGAAAAACTCAAAGAAGAGGGCATTTGGCTTGAACAATTGTATGCAACTGGCACGCGCAGTGTGCGCGGCATAGAGGCGGTTACCGCTGGTTTTCAACCAACACCGTCAGAGAGTACTGTTAAATTATCGCTAAGCCAGAAAAACTTTTTTACGCTTGCAACATTACTAAGCAAACAAGGCTATAACGCCGAGTTTATCTATGGTGGCGAATCACATTTTGACAATATGCGTAGCTTTTTTCTGGGTAATGGTTTTAATCAAATTACCGATCAAAAAGATTATAAAAACCCGATATTTGTGGGCAGTTGGGGCGTATCTGACGAAGATTTACTCAATAAAACTCACGAGCAATTATTGGCACATCATGCCAGCGGCAAGCCGTTTTTTACACTGGCGTTCTCATCCAGCAACCACGCGCCGTTTGAGTTTCCA
>JANOYU010000084.1:0-16902 GCA_031429035.1 Methylophilaceae bacterium | reverse complement strand
GAGGTGCGCGGCCATGGCGCAGGCCAAGAAACGCTGCAACTGGGCAAAGAGCAGGTGAATATCACCGCCATCGAACCCATCGGCAATTATGCGGTCAAGTTAGTGTTCTCAGATGGCCACGATACAGGGCTATATAGTTGGGATTATTTGTATTATTTAGGCCAAAATTACGAGGCGATGTGGCAAGATTACATTGCCAAGTTAAAGATGGCTGGGCACAAACGTGAGGATAATGCTTGATGAAACAGACAACACATTTTGGCTTTAAAACGGTAGAAGAATCACAAAAACAGCAAAAAGTGGGCGAGGTGTTTCACTCAGTCGCCAGCAAATACGACGTCATGAACGATGTTATGTCGGCTGGCATGCACCGAGGCTGGAAGCGCTTTGCAGCCGATATTAGCGGTGTAAAAGCGGGCGACAAAGTACTAGATATTGCCGGCGGTAGCGGCGATTTATCTAAATTATTTGCCAAAAAAGTAGGCAACACTGGCTCAGTTACGCTCACTGACATTAACGCCAGTATGCTCGCGGTTGGCCGCGACCGCATGCTAGACGCAGGCTTAAACGTGCCCGCCATGCAATGTAATGCTGAGGCGCTACCGTTTAAAGATAACAGCTTTGATTGCGTGATTGTGGCGTTTGGCTTGCGTAATATGACGCACAAAGATATTGCGTTAAAAGAGATGCAGCGCGTGCTTAAAGTGGGCGGCAGATTGCTGGTATTAGAGTTCTCAAAAGTGTGGCAACCGCTAGAAAAAGTCTACGATTTTTACTCATTTAAACTATTGCCATTAATGGGCAAACTGATTGCCAAAGATGCAGCTAGTTACGAATATTTAGCCGAGAGTATTCGCATGCATCCAGACCAAGAAACGTTGAAACAAATGTTGCTGGATGCGGGGTTCGGCAAGGCCGATTATTACAACTTAAGTGCTGGCGTGGTTGCCTTACATAAGGGTTATAAACTGTAATGCTGAAGCCGCTTATTACAAAATTTTTACAACACATCTGCAGCCAGAATCAATGGTCGAAGCCATACCTTGTGCCTTTTGCGGGTAAAACAATTCAGTTTGATTTCGCACTCGCCAAAGCCAATATTATTATTTTAGAAGATGGTAGTTTGGCTATAGGCGGCGAAACGCATGCGCCAGAAGCCAGTATCTATGCGCCTCCCAGCCTGTTGCTTAGAATGATGGCAGGCGATGAAGCGGCAAAAATGCAATTTAAAGTAGAAGGTGACACGCATTTAGCCACCGAATTTAGCAAGGTTTTGCAAAATATGCGCTGGGATGTAGAAGAAGATTTAAGCAAGATAACTGGTGACATTGCCGCCAATAAAATTGGTAATGCCACAAAAAATATATTCAGTACCGCAAAAAAACAAGCGACTGATTCTGTAGAAATGTTGAGTGAATATTGGCAAGAAGAAAAGAATATTTTAGCCAAAAAACGCCATGTAGAAAGCTTTAACGTAGATGTCGATACCTTGCGTAGCGATGTTGCGCGCTTTGAAAAACGGTTGCAAAAGTTAGAAAAAAAAATCAATCTCGCGCACATCCCCTCTTCCTTGATAGGAGAGGGTCAGGGAGAGGATGACAGCAAATGACATACCCCTCTCCACCGCCCTCTCCCGCAAGGGGAGAGAGAGTGCTCACTAATTATCTATTAAATATATTACTTTTCAAAGAAAGCCAATAATCGTGCATTATTTTCGTTTGGCTTATATTTTTTGGGTGTTTTTGTGGTGTCGCTTAGATGACTTTATTGCCGGCCGCAAAGCGTTTAAGCCTTTCCACACACTTATCAAAATACTGATGTTTTGGCGCAAACCACAAGATAATCGCGGCGTAAGATTACGGCTAGCTTTAGAAAAACTGGGGCCAGTTTTTGTTAAATTTGGCCAAATGCTGTCAACGCGCCGTGATTTATTGCCAACAGACGTGGCAGACGAGCTGGCTAAGCTACAAGATCGCGTACCGCCATTTGCTTATGCTGAAGTGCAAGCCAGTATTGAAGCGGCGTTTGGGGCACCTTTACACACAATTTTCCCCGTGTTTAATCAAGCTTGTGTGGCCAGCGCATCAGTCGCGCAAGTGCATTTTGCCGAGCTGGCCGATGGCCAAGAAGTGGCGGTAAAAGTGCTGCGGCCAAATATAGATAAGGTGATTCACCAAGATATTGCGCTGTTAAAATCGTTAGCATGGCTGCTGCAAACGGTTTCTAGCGAGGGCAAGCGCTTAAAACCGCTAGAAGTAGTGAACGAGTTTGCACGGCATACCGAGCATGAATTAGACCTAACTTTAGAAGCTGCCAATTGCAGCCAATTAGCGCGCAATTTTAAAAGCCATAGCGCGCATAGCCCGCCGCTGTTAATCCCTAATATTCATTGGGATTTTTGTCGCAAAACGGTGATGACCATGCAGCGTATGCACGGCACGCCTGTTAGCCAAATTGAGGTGTTGCGTTCTAAAGGTATCGACATTACCCAACTGGCGCACGATGGCGTGGAGATATTTTTTACGCAGGTATTTCGTGATGGATTTTTCCATGCCGATATGCACCCTGGCAATATTCAAGTAACAGATGATGGCCGCTTTATTGCGCTGGATTTTGGCATTATGGGCACGCTAAGTGTCACCGATAAATATTATTTGGCGCGCAATTTTTTAGCATTTTTTAATCGCGATTATCGCGATGTGGCGGTGGCGCACATAGAATCGGCTTGGGTGCCTGCCGACACCAATGTGGACGAGCTGGAAACCTGTATTCGCGCCATTTGCGAGCCTATATTTGATAAACCGCTAAAAGATATTTCTTTTGGTCGCACGTTGTTAAGCTTGTTTCAAATGTCGCGTAGGTTCGGCGTAGTGATACAACCACAGCTGGTGATGCTGCAAAAAACACTGCTGAATATTGAAGGCCTAGGCCGCGATTTAGACCCTAATATTGACCTGTGGCAAACCGCCAAACCGTTTTTAAAACGCTGGATGAGCGAGCAAGTGGGCTTTAGAAGCGTGCTAAATACCCTTAAAAAAGAACTGCCATTTATACTAAAAACTGCGCCACAAATGCCGCGCTTGGTGCACCAATTTTTAAATCAACAAACCCAAGCTGAGCAAGATGCCCCGCTACGCGCCAGTATTGATGCGCTTATTGCGGCACAACAAAAACAAGCACGCTGGCAAAAATGGCTAACTTGCACAATTATTTTAGCGTTGGTTTTGCAAATTGGCCTATTTTTAAGTGTTTACATGAAGTCTATATACTAAGGAGGTCTGTATGACATTATCGAATAAGCTGTTCGTTAAAACTGTTGGCTTAAGCCTGTTATTTTTTTCAACTTTAACGCTAGCTGCCTCGCCCGCTGGCTTGTGGAAAAGCATAGATGATAAAACAGGCAAACCGCGCTCGCTAATACGCATAAGTGAAGATAACGGCGTTTACAGCGGCGTGGTTGAGAAAGGTTTGCTAGAAGGCGATACTGGCGAGCGTGTGTGCGATAAATGCACTGATGAGCGCAAAGACCAAAAAATTATTGGCATGACCATCATTAAAAACATCAAAGAAAAAGATGGCAACTATGCTGGCGGTGAGATTTTAGACCCCGATAATGGCAAAGTGTACAAATGTAAAATGAAGCTTGATGAGACAGGCAACAAGCTAGAAGTGCGCGGATTTATTGGTATGTCGCTATTTGGTAGAAGCCAGACTTGGATGCGTGAAGAATAAATTATTCGACTAATTTAAATGAAAAATAGATTATTTTTTACTTATGTCCTGATTGCATCAACATTAGTATTAAGTGGCTGCACAAAAGAGAATAATTCAGAAAGGAGCAAACGCGTGAAAAATCCTGTGGTTTATTTTGAAATTCCAGTCACCGATATTGATAGAGCATCTGCATTTTACGAAAAAGTATTTGGGTATAAATTGGTGCGTACATCAATAGATGGCAATGAAATGGCTATGTTTCCAACTGACGATGCGGGCGCAGGCATCTCTGGCGCATTGGCAAAAGGTGATAGCTATGTGCCTGGTAAGCAAGGCTCACGCATCTATTTTAAAACCTTGAATATTGACGATAACTTACAAAAGGCAGTCAATGCAGGAGGTAAAGTTAACTATCCAAAAACATCAATAGGTGATTTAGGTTGGGTTGCTGAGTTTGTAGATAGCGAAGGCAATATCATCGCTTTACATTCAGATTAGCAGTTATTGAAACATCTGCCCTGCAGCCCGCGTAGGGCGGAAAAGTTTACGCATTCCGCCGCATGGAATATTTCTAACCTCACCTCCGACGGATAACGCTACGCTCATCCGTTCTACAGCCCTAAAAACGTATGAAAAAAGCCTGAAATATTACCGAGAGAAAATGAATGCTCTGAAAGCCGCATAGATATTGGCTTGCAAAGCAGAAAAAATGATATGTGTGGTTTATGCTGGTTTTTTAGCGCTTTTATTAGGCTGACAATTAGCACAATAAAAAGTAGAGCGTTGCCCTAAGCGAATGCATTTAATTGGTTTGCTACACACTCGGCAAGGCAAATCGGTGCGCGCATAAACCATGTGATCTTGCTGAAAATAACCAGGGTTGCTATCGGCGCCAAAAAAATCACGCAAGCTGCTGCCGCCCGCTTCTAGCGCCTCATTTAATGTTTGCTTAATTTCTGCCACTAATTTTTCACATTGCTTTAACGTGACATTTTTAGCAGGCGTTTCGGGGTGAATGCGCGCGCGAAATAGCGACTCACTGGCGTAGATATTGCCCACGCCCACCACCAAATGGCTATCCATAATGGCAATTTTAATGGCAGATGAGCGCGGCTTTAGTTGTTCATGCAAGTATTTAGCATTAAAAGTTTCGTCTAGTGGCTCTGGGCCAAGCGGGCTGAGCAGCACATGGCTATTGGCTTCTAGCCCTGCCCATAAAACTGCACCAAGACGACGCGGGTCGCGCAGGCGCAACACATTACCAGGTTTGCCATCTACGCCATTAAACTCAATATCAAAATGGTCGTGCTTTTCGGGCGGATAATTTCTATCGAGCAAACAAATGCGGCCAGACATGCCTAAATGCAACAATAAAGTACCGCTGTTATTTTTATCTATAGATTCAAACTCGGCCAAAATATATTTAGCGCGACGTTTTAAATTGATAAGCTGTTGATTTAAAAGTGTTTGTGGCAAGTGCGCTGGAATAGGCCAGCGCATACTGGCATTGCGAATAACCACATTTTTTACAGTTTGATTAACTAGCGGCAACAAGCCACGGCGGGTGATTTCAACCTCGGGCAACTCGGGCATATTGTAATGAACGAACCAGTAAACTTACTGAATGTTTAAAGGCGGATTTAACATATTAAATCCAACATCATTGGCAAAATGATATAACAATCCTTCATCTGGGCGCGCTAACAACAAATCGGGGGATTCTTGAATTTTATCAAAATGTATTTTTTTGCCGTCTTTTAGCTTAATTTCAAACGACGGATAAGTTATTTTACGATCTGGTTTATACAGCTCTACTTGCTTAGCTTGTGCTTGTTTCCAGCTAAAATCTAGCCATTCGTTTAGCTCATTTTGGGTAATTTTGGCTTTAGCTGCGTTAGTTTTCCAGTTACCATCCACTACATCTACCTGCATAGCTTGCGCCTCCCACTGCTCTAAGTGGGCATAATCAAAGCCGGTAATTTGTTTTGCCTCAGTTTGTGAAAGCGGTGTTTTATCAATCAATTCAATGGCTTGCGTGCTGGCTGCATCTGCGTAACTATTGGGCAGTAAATAGACGCTATCTTTATAAGCAATATATTGCTCATCGGTGACAGTGTTAAAGGTGCCAAAAATAAATTCTGCCGCGACATTAGCGCCAGTTAATTTAAGCCGTAACTGTGGGTTATCTAAGCCATATTTTGCTAAATCGGCAGCAGAAAATTTCTCGGTACTTTTAGCAGCAATAATCGATAAAATACGCTGTACCGAGAGTTGATCGGCGCGGGTTTTATACGGTGCGGTCATGCGCCACAGGCCATCCACTTTTTCAAATGTGGTGGGCGCTTGGGTAGGAAACTCTACTTTGATTGAATTAAAATCAGCCAGTTTTAAAGCGGTCACTTCGTGTTGCGAAGCCACTCCAGTATTGGCTTGCGGGCGTATGTATAAAAACGCGACTAGCCCAGCCACCAGCGCCAACATGACTAAATTCAATATCCATCTATTTTTCATATCATTAAATTGTTACGCTTTACGTTAAATTTTTTAGGCTTTGCGACGTTTCCACCACAGCCAAAAACCTGCAATAAAAATGGCTAACGGAATGAAATATTGAAAGCCATGAAAAATGCTCATCGCCAGCAAGCGGCTTGAATCGGTGGCTGGAATGGTAACGTTAATATCTTTAAGCGGCATCGGTTGTATGGTAATGAGTTTATCGTCACCCGCCAACCAATTCACTATATTGACACCAAAATCTAAATTGCCGCCGTTGGTAATAAAGGTGTTAGATAAAAAGTTGGCGTTGCCCATAATCACCACGCGTTGGCCTTTTTTGCCATAAATGCGCTCTAAAGCCACACCAATATTAATTGGGCCGCGTTTGTCTTTTTTATCATCAAATACCGCTTTTTGGTTTTTACCGCCATCTACAATTTTGTCAGATTCTAACCAGCCATTGGGTGCTACCTCTACCAAACGACCCACTTTCCAACCAAACTCGTCTGACGCTTGCGCATCAATCTCGTGCGCTTCAGGAAACAACGTGCGCAATTGAAAGTTACGCGTAATGGCGTGGTCACCATAAATGCTAGCAAATGCTACTTTGGCATCAGCACCGTAGGTGGCCGCTGTCATGTCTACCGCAATACCAGGCGACACCTTAAAGCCTAAATAATCGGCCACATTTTTTAAACCATGCAAATTGTCGTTATCAAGTAACCACAGCAAATTACCGCCCGATTCTAAATATGTTTTAATTTTTATAGCTTCAATTTCACTTAAATCGACTTGCGGGCTGGCAATTACCAGCATGGCACCATTAGCTGGCACCGCTTGCGCGATAGTTAAATCAGGATTGGCAAATTTAAAGCCTTTGGTCTCTAATTGTTTGCCAAATTCACCAATATCATGGTTTTTTACACCCTGTAGATGACGTTCGCCATGGCCATCCAAATACATAATGGCTTGCTGATTAGTACGCGCCAAACGCACCAACAAATTGGTCATTTCTTGCTCGGCAAATGGGGGTGAAATATGTTCGGTACGTTTGTTGTACTCCACCACCGTTTCGCCATCTTCTTTAATATTGGCTTCTTGCGCCAATTTTGGCTCAGATGATGGATTAATAAATTTTAGATTGACATCTTTTTTCTCGCGTTTATAGCGCGCCACAAAATCCATCATACCTTTTCTAAAAGTATCACCTCGGTTAGCATCATCATTGCTGGCATACACCGTGATATTAATGGGATCTTTCATGGCTTTTAAAATGTTAATGCTGCCTTGGGTGAGAATATTGCGATTGGCTTGGGTAATATCTTTGGCAACCCGATATTGGTTAGATAAATAGCCCAGCACCAAAATAAGCACTAAAAATATCACCACGAACAGCCAGCTTTGCGCCAGCATTTGTAAACGTAAGCTTTTGTTTATTTTCATAATATTTGTATTTTTTAAAAGTTAGCCTCTTAAACGCTCTGCGTCTAAGCGGCGAATAGTCAGCACTAAAAACATGATGATGACTAATAAAAAGTAAGCAATGTCGGCACTGTCGATTAAGCCAGTTGAAAAAGCTTGAAAATGCTTCATTAAAGACAATTGCGAGATAGTATTCGTCGGGTCGCCAGCAAAAATTCTATCCATAAAAATTAAGCCAATTAGCGTAATAAAGGTCATTACCGCAGCTGCCACCGGTTGCGAGGTTAAGCTGGAAAAATACAAACCCACCGCGCTGCCACTGGCGATAAGTAAAAACAAACCAAGGGAGTTGGCGGCAATAAAACCAAAATCAATCTCAGACCAAATATTTAAAGTGCTTAACATGAGCGCAATGTAGACGATTAAAATACTTAAAAAAGCCACTAAACCAATAAACTTGCCCAATACGATTTCAGTTAAGGACAGCGGCGCGCTAAACAAAAATGGTAAGGTTTGGCTGCGACGTTCTTCTGAAATCAATCGCATTGAGAGCAGTGGCACCGCAAATAGCACCACTAAAAATGCCCAGCCATACACCGTTTGGCCCACAAATTGTGTCACACCCACGCGCTCTGCTGGGCGCACAGCACCAGACATCACCTCAAAATAACCGTTGACGCCATTTAAGTAGAGCGAGCCAAATAGCGCGGTAAAAATCGCCAAAATAATCCAGCCCATGGGCGATGCAAACATGCTTTTGAGTTCTTTTCTTACAATATTAAATATCATTTTATTTGTCTCTTTATGCAGCTACTGCATCTAAGGGGGCATCTTGCGCAGCAGCTTGGTCTTGAAAGGTTAGCTGCACAAACACGTCTTCTAAGCTGGTTTGATCGGGCGCAATTTGGTACAAACCCCATTTATTTTTAACGGCGGCTTGCACAATCGCTTCGTGTGCAGCTTTGTTTTCATCAGCGCCATCGGCAAAACGAATACGCATCATGTTGTTATCAGCCATTTCCGCCTCAGTAATGCCTTTAACTTTTAACAACGCTGCTATCGTTGGCGCGTTGTTAAAGCCCAGCAGCAATTTATTACCCACGCGCTGGCGTTTAAGCACATCAATGCCGCCGTTAAATACCAGTTTGCCTTTGTCTATAATCTGTACGTGGTCACACACCATTTCCACCTCGGGCAGAATATGTGTCGATAAAATCACACTATGTTCGCCGCCAATTTCGCGAATGAGCGCGCGAATATCACGAATTTGAATTGGGTCCAACCCCACTGTTGGTTCATCTAAAATCACCACCATCGGGCTATGAATAATGGCCTGCGCAATGCCCACGCGTTGTTGATAACCATTCGATAAATTCTCAATTAGGCGCTTGCTCATGTGGCTTAAACCGCAGCGTTCTTTGGCGTTTTCTACTGCTTTTTTAATGTGTTTGCCTGTTACACGATGCAAACGCGCCGCAATGGTTAAATATTCATCTACGGTTAATTCTTTATACAGCGGACGCATTTCAGGCAAATAGCCTATTAACGCCTTGGCCTCTTTTGGGTTTTCTATCATATCAATGCCACAAATTTTGATACTGCCCGCGCTGGGTGCCAAGTTGCCTGTCAGCATCTTCATGGTGGTCGATTTACCCGCACCATTAGGCCCTAAAAAACCTAATACCTGGCCTTTGGTCAGATTAAAACTGACATCGCTTACGGCTGGACGGCCACCATAAAGCCTAGTCAGCTCAATCGCTTCTACTGTTAAATTGGTCATAAAATGATAAGCAAACTCTTAAATTAAAAATTTTTAGTTTTAAAACAAAATTACCTTGCATCTGAAACAAAAACGCTAGATAAGTTTCATGCAAAAAGCTATAGTCATATTTAACTATTATTTGCTTTGCGTACAACCCTTAATTATGGATGAACTTGCGCAAACTGTCACGGACTAAACGATACTTACAACATATTTGGATTATGCCTACATGCCCATGTTAAAACCTAAAGTAAAAAAACTAGTGCTTGCTATTGCTTTGTTAAGCAGCTGTTTAACTGCGCTAGCAGATACTAAAGCTGCTGCAACTACAGCACCGACAATTACCACCCCTACGCCTGAGTTTGTCTATAAATATTTATTGGGCGAAGTGGCGGGGCAACGCGGCGATGTGGTGCTGGCCAGCCAATTATTTTTAGACTTAGCCAAACAAACCCGTGATGCGCGCTTGGCAGAACGCGCCGCGCGCAGTGCTGCGTTTGCACAGCAACCTGCGATTGCGCTGCAGGCTGCCACCTTGTGGGCAGAGCTAGACCCAAACTCAGTTGAAGCCCAGCAAGCTTCTAGCCAAATGTTAGTGGCTAGCGGTAATTTAAAACAAGCCAAACCGCATATTGAAAAGCTGCTAGCCAAAGAAGACACGCGCGCTAATGGTTTTTTATACTTGCCTACCTTATTGGCTAACCAAAAAGATAAAGCTGAAGTTTTAAGCGCAGTAAAAGAATTTGCCAAACCTTACCCCAAATTGCCAGAGGCGCACTTTGCGGTGGCGCAAGCGGCGTGGGCAGCAGAAAAACCTGACGAAACTAAAAAAGCGCTAGAAGCAGCTAATAAATTGCGCCCAGGCTGGGAAGTAACTGCGCAGATGCAAGGCCAAATACTGCAAAAAGAATCACCCGAAAAAGCACTTGGCTTTTATCAAGACTTTTTAAAAAAATACCCCAAAGCCAACGAAGTGCGCATGGCTTATGCCAAATTATTGGTTACCGAGAAAAAATTTAACGAAGCTAAACCAGAATTTGTAAAACTGGTAGAAACGGCTAACGGTAACCCAGAAATGAGCGCCGTCGTTGGTTTATTATCATTAGAATCAAATGATTACCCAATGGCTGACAAATATTTTCAGCAATCCATTAGCGCAGGATTTAAAGACCCTGAACAATTGCAACTATATTTAGGCCGCAGTGCAGAGCGCCAAAAAAATGATGTCAAAGCCTTAGAGTGGTATAACAAAATTCAACCTGGTGAGCATTATTTAGATGGTCGACTATCGGCTGCCAATGTGATTGCACGCACACAAAATGTAGATGCTGCCATTAAAATGCTAGATGACGTGCAGGATTTAACGCCAGATCAGCAAATGTTAGTGATACAAAACGAGGCAGGTATGCTAGCGCAGGCCAAACGCGATCAAGAAAGCTATGATCTACTTGAAAAAGCGCAACAAAATTGGCCTAATTCGACAGAACTTAAATATGACTTTGCGATGGCGGCCGAGCGTGTGGGCAAATTAGATGTGATGGAAGCCGAGTTACGCAAAGTGATACAAATGAAACCTGATTACGCAGCTGCCTACAACGCGCTTGGATACTCATTTGCAGACCGTAACATTAAACTGATCGAGGCTAAAAATTTAATTGAAACTGCCCTAAAGTTGCAGCCAGATGACCATTACATGCTTGATAGTTTAGGCTGGGTGCACTATCGTTTAGGCAATTTAGAAAAAGCGGCGGAAAACTTGCGTAAAGCTTATGCTGTACAGGCAGACCCAGAAATTGCTGCACATTTAGGCGAAGTATTGTGGAAACAAGGCCAACAAGAAGAAGCTAAAAAAATATGGGCGACTGCTTTAAAAGAGTACCCAGAAAATGCGGTTTTACTTGCCACAAATAAAAAGTTTAATTCTTAGCCACAAATCCAACTTAACGCAAAATTTAAGCTTTAATCCTTTTTGAATCTAAATCAGTTTTTTTTAGTGTCTAGCATTACTTTGGTGCTTGTTGGCTGTGCTACGCAGCCAACAACGCCAACCATTTCTTCACCGCAAAATATAGTTATTCATCAACAGCACCTTGCCGCAGTTGCCAATATTAAAAGCTATGCGCTAAAAGGCAGGCTAGGCGTGGTTACACAAAAACAAGGCTTTTCTGGCAGCATTGAATGGCAACATCAACCCAACGCTGACAATATAGACGTGTATTCGCCCGTGGGCGGAAAGTTGGCTAATATTGCCAAAAATGCTAGCGGCGTGACGCTAACTGACCAAAAAGGCCACACCATTAAAGCCAACGATGCCGAAACCCTAACCGAAAATACACTGGGGTTTCGCTTACCCTTAAATGGCTTAAGCGATTGGGCGGTTGGGCGGCCAACCAGCAGCAAAATAGACGCTAGCACTTGGGATGAAGCGGGTCGATTGACTACCCTAAAACAAGATGGCTGGGATATTAGCTATGAAAACTATGCCAATGTTAACAGCCAGTTTTTACCCAGTAAAATTGTATTGAAAAGCGAAAAGGTGAATTTAAAATTGCTAGTAGAAAAGTGGGACAATTAAAGCATATCAATTAATTTTTATTGCTGGCTATCTTTTGTTCTAACATTTTCATTTCCTCTTTAAGCTTTGTAGGATGTTCATTTAATACAGCTGCAATTTCAGCAAATCTCCAGCGCCAATCTAGGCGTTCTAATGCTAGTTGGTAATTTTTTAACGCTTGCTCTGGTTTCCATTGTTTTACTGCTTCCGCAATAATTTCCAAGCCATCATTTATTTTTATCGAATCTAATTCCAAAGTGGCACCATCCCAAAGCAAGCGTTTAATACTTGGCTCATTAGGTGCAATGCCAGCAACAATAGCGCCACAGGCAAGCGCATCGGTCCAGCGCTCTGTAATATATTGCCGAACTGGATGCGTGTAGTGATCTTTATGTGCCGTATTCGAAAATGCCAGCAAAAATTTGGATTGTTGATATAGTTGCATTAGCGCGATTTGGTTTTTTTCTGCAGTGTCATAACCTTTCATTCTTCCATGAAATTTAAGATTTAAATCTGCACAAAGCTTATTCGTTGTATTATCGTCAGCCCATTCGGGTGGTTGCCGCCCAATACGGGTTAAATCCCAATTTCTATCTGAACTATCGCCATTGATATTGGCGCCACCCAAACGAAGCACATCAGTCGCTCTAGCCAAGTATGTAGTTGGCGTTTGCATTGTTTCAGTCCAGGCTTGTAAATCTTCTTCAGAAGTAATAAAAATATGGTCGAAAGGACGTGATAATTTTACAGCTTTTGGAATACGATTTACCCAGTAAGATTCAATGACCAAAACCGCCAAACATCTAAATCGTTTTCGCCAACCTTTTATCTGCGTAATTTTTAAGGCACTAGATGCATCTGGGCATATCATTAAGCAAGCCTCATCGCCAATAGATTTATTTCGTTTTAAAAGAAACATTTCAAGCTTAGCCATAATAGCTTTAGGCATTTTAGAATCTAGCACAACTAGCTCAGCCTCAAATAATTCTGCGGCTAAATTAGCCATGTATGTAATGGGCTCCCAACCTGAACCGTTACAGATGTAAACAATGAGCATTTTTTCAATCCTTAAAAATCATCAAAATAACAGTATCCATACAATCGCAATTCAGTTTAAATTACTAGATAATATTGTAGTTTAAATTTTATTATTTAAGCTAAAATCATCGTATGCAAGACTTCCAAGCTTATCTCGCCCCCGCAAAAATCAACCTATTTTTGCACATTACTGGCCGCCGCGCCGATGGTTACCACACGCTGCAAACAGTGTTTCAGCTGTTAGATTTTTACGATACCTTGCACATAAAAGCCACTAAAACTGGCAAAATAAAGCGCATTAATGATTTAAGTGGTGTGCCTGCAAGCCAATGTTTATGCGCCTTAGCGGCCAGTGCTTTGCAGAAAAAAACGGGTTGTAAATTAGGTGTGGAATATGCAATTGATAAGCGTATCCCCATGGGTGGCGGTTTGGGCGGCGGCAGCTCAGACGCAGCCACCATGCTGTTGGCTTTAAACCAACTTTGGAAGCTTGATTTAAGCCAAAGCGAGCTGATGCAAATTGGCCTAACATTGGGCGCCGATGTACCGATATTTTTATTTGGCCAAAATGCCTGGGCTGAGGGCATTGGTGAGCAGCTAACCGCAATCGACTTACTGCCACAGTATTATCTGGTGTTAACGCCAAAAATACATGTTTCAACTACACAAGTTTTTGCCAATTCTGCATTGACAAGAGACACGAAACCATTGAAAATAGCGGACTTTTCGAGAGACGCGAATTTAACACTCTTTAAAAATGATCTCGAAGCAGTGGTTTGTAAAGAATTTTTAGCAGTTGCACACGCATTACAATGGCTTGCGCCTTACGGCCAAGCAAAAATGAGCGGTTCGGGTGCCTCTGTATTTGTAGCAGTTAATTCAAAAGCAAAAGCGGATGAACTTTTAGCCAAAAAACCTGACTATGTGACAGGATTTGTTGCTAAAGGCTTAAATTATCATCCACATGTTGAATTAACAAAATAAGTTTATTGGGGAGTCGCCAAGTTGGTTAAGGCACTGGGTTTTGATCCCAGCATCCGAAGGTTCGAGTCCTTCCTCCTCAGCCAGTAACGTAAAGCGTGTAGATTTTAGTGATTTACACGCTTTATTTATTTTATTTTTGCAGTTTAATAAAGGCCACACCTTGAGCAACGGCAACATGATGGTTTTTACTGGCAGCGCTAACCCCGCACTTGCTAGCCAAGTCGCTAAGCATTTGGGCATTGCGCTTGGCCGTGCCGATGTAGGCCGCTTTAGTGATGGCGAAGTCATGCTAGAACTGCTAGAAAACGTGCGCGGTAAAGATTGTTTTGTGTTGCAATCGACCAGCCACCCCACCAACGATACCTTGATGGAAGTAATGGTGATGGTAGATGCGCTGCGTCGCTCGTCTGCTGGCCGCATTACTGCAGCAATCCCGTACTTAGGTTATTCACGCCAAGATCGCCGCCCACGCAGCGCCCGCGTTGCGATTACCGCAAAAGTGGTGGCGAATATGCTAACCAGCGTAGGTGTAAATCGCTTGCTAACGATGGATTTACACTCAGACCAAATTCAAGGCTTTTTTGATATTCCGGTAGATAATATTTACGCAACACCGATTTTGCTAGATGATTTATTGAAGCAAAATTATGGCGATTTGGTGGTGGTTTCGCCCGATGTAGGCGGCGTAGTACGCGCGCGTGCAGCGGCTAAACAACTCGATGCCGATTTAGCCATTATCGATAAACGTCGCCCCAAAGCCAACGTAGCCAAGGTGATGAATATCATTGGAGAAGTGGCTGGCCGCACCTGTGTCATTGTGGATGACATGGTGGATACCGCCAACACCCTATGCGAAGCGGCTGCCGCACTTAAGGCGCAAGGCGCCAAAAAAGTGCTGGCTTATGCCACCCACCCAGTATTATCGGGCACGGCAGCGCAGCGCATTGCCGATTCCGCCTTGGATGAATTAGTGGTAACCAATACCATCAAGCTTAGCGAAGCCTCTGCAAATTGTAAAAAAATTCGCCAATTGTGTGCAGCTGGTTTACTAGCTGAAACCATTAAAAGAATTAGCCAGGAAGAGTCAGTCAGCTCTTTATTTATGGATTAATCATTTTCTAAATCAATACTGACTTTGTCGGTTTCGCCTTGCTGTACTAACGGTACTATCTGCGGCTCACCTTCTAGTCATTATTGATTTATTTAAATGATTTGTAATTTTTAGCCTGTTTTCTGGTCGCGGAAAACAGATTTTTATGCAGTACCAGCTTAGTAACTTAAAAAAGCTGTTTTAGGAGCAACAAAATGAGTATTTCAATTAATGCAGTTAAACGTGACGTTAAAGGTACGGGTGCGAGCCGCCGTGCACGTCGCGCTGGCAATGTGCCAGGTGTGGTTTATGGTGGCGGTAGTGCCGCAGTAAATTTAGAAATGAATCACAAAGAATTGTTTTTACAGTTCCGTCACGAGGCTTTTCACGCGTCTATTTTAGATTTAATTTTAGATGGCAAAAAAGAAAGCGTGCTATTGCGCGATTACCAAATGCACCCAGTACGCAATACCATTCAACACATTGATTTTCAACGTGTTTCTGCTAACGAAAAAGTACACGTTAAAATTCCATTCCACTACTTGCACGAAGATACCGCACCTGGCGTAAAAGTGGGTGGCGGCATTGTGGCGCACATTTTAACCGAGGCCGAAGTCAGCTGCTTACCAAAAGATTTGCCAGAGTTTATCGAGGTGGATGTTGGTGCACTTGAGCTTGGCGATTCTGTGCATTTATCACAAATTACTTTGCCTAAAGGTGTAGAGTTTGTGGCGCTAGCGCACGATAACGATGCCGCAGTGGCTTCAATTGCTAGAACACGCGGTGGCGTTTCTGACGATGCAGCCGATACAACTGAAGCGGCACCAGCAGCGCCAGCTGCTGCAGAAGATAAAGCAGCTGAGTAATTAATCGAGCAAAATTAAAACGCGTACTTAATATTAAGTGCGCGTTTTTTATTTTAAACTAGCACTATTTAAATTAAACCCATGAACGGCATAAAATTAATAGTTGGCCTTGGCAACCCAGGCGACAAATACGAAAACACGCGCCACAACGCGGGCTTTTGGTTTGTAGATGCAGTTGCCGCGCAAAACAATTGTAAGCTAGCCTTAGATGCCAAAATGTTCGGCTTTGTGGGCAAATTTAATCAAGATAATTTCTTACTGAAACCCACTACGTTTATGAACGGCAGTGGCAAAGCAGTGGCTGCGCTGGCTAATTATTACAAAATTTTGCCGAGCGAAATATTGGTGGTGCATGATGAATTAGATTTACCCGCAGGCACTGCAAAATTAAAATTTGGCGGTGGCCACGGCGGCCATAATGGCTTAAAAGATATTCACGCAGCGCTTGGCACTGCAGATTATTGGCGGCTACGTTTGGGCATAGACCACCCAGGTGACCGTAATGAAGTGATTAATTATGTATTAAAAGTGCCTACACGAGCGGAAAACGATGCTCTGCAAGCCAGTATCCATGCGGCTTGTGGCGTGGCGTCTTTAATGCTTAAAGGCGAATTTGAAAGCGCGATGTTAAAGCTTCATACAAAATGAAGCCAAATATAAAGTTACATACCAAGTAATAACGTCATTCCGTGCTTGACACGGAATCCAGTGTCTTTCAGTTTTCAAAAAAGCCGCTAGATTCCGATTTTCATCGGAATGACATAATTTAGTGAACTGGGAAAAATATGCAATGTGGAATCGTTGGCCTACCAAACGTAGGAAAATCTACTTTATTTAACGCCATTACCAAAGCGGGTATTGCAGCGGAAAACTACCCGTTTTGCACCATCGAGCCTAACGTCGGCATTGTAGAAGTGCCTGATACGCGCTTGCAACCGTTAATCGACATTGTGAAACCGCAAAAAGTGCAGCCTGC
>JANOYU010000083.1:0-1971 GCA_031429035.1 Methylophilaceae bacterium | reverse complement strand
GGCGGCTAAAAAATTAATCGAATGTGGCAAGCCGCTGATGGTTTGTAAAACCGTTTTGTTAGAATTAGAGTGGGTTATGCGCGGCTTTTATGGGTTTACATCGGCACAAATTACGCATGTATTTTATCATTTACTAACGTTTCCACAAATTACCATTGAAGATAGGCCGCTGGTAGAAAAAGCCATTGCGCAGCACGAAGCTGGGCTAGATTTTGCAGATGCATTACACCACGCCAGCTACAATAACTGTGACAGCATGGCTACTTTTGATGATAAGAAATTTGCGCGTCGTGCAAAGCGGCTAGCACTTATTCCGCGCGTAAACGCACTCACTTAGTGAATGATTTTAAACCACTTACCTCGACCAGCTTGGCTAAATACTGCAAATTCAACCCTTCTACCTTAGGTTGCCACAGGGCAGAGTTAACAGGGAAATCTGCAAACTCGCCCGTGCGTTTGTAGCCAAGCCGTTCGTAATACGCAATTAACTCGTGCCGAATAGAAATCACCGCCATGTGATAGCCGACCACACGCCACTCTCGCTTGGTCATTGCCTCTGCCGCCAGAATCATTTTTTTTCCATAACCCTTATTTTGCAGGCTAGGTTTCACGGCAATCATGCCGAAGTGTACGGTATCTTTAAAGGCCAACTCTTGCCATTCACAGCAAATCGTTGCCACAATTTCATCGCGATAAACACCAATTAAAATAAAAGTATTGTCGCGTTTGATAGTTTTACCGATTTCAGACGTAGTGGTACGCAGGCCATCTAAAATGTCAGCTTCCGTTGTCCAACCCTTGCGGCTGAGTTCACCGCGGTAGGCGGAGTTAATTAACTGTGCAATGGCTTCGGCATCAACCAGCTCAGCCTTATAAAAATTTAACATTTGTAATTATTTACTCACTAATTTTTGCACCACTAAGCTGCCAATCATATCGCCCTGCACGTTTACTGTCGTTCTAAGCGTATCCAGCAGCCTATCAATTGGCAATAAAATCGCAATCGCCTCGGCAGGCAGGCCAACGGATTGCAACACCATCACCATCGTCACCATGCCCGCGCTGGGTATGCCTGGCGCGCCAATAGCCGCTATCATGGCAGTGAAAAATACAATCAGTTGTTGCATAAAGCTCAGCTCTATACCAACTAAATTAGCAATAAACAAGGCGGCCGCGGCTTCGTAAAGCGCGGTTCCGTCCATATTCACTGTCGCCCCCAACGGTACCACAAAGCCTGCAATTTCTGGTTTAACGTGTAAATGTTGCGTGGTACAGCGCATGGTCACTGGCAAAGTAGCGCTGCTGGAGCTAGTGGCAAACGCTGTCATTAAAGCCTCACGCCCGCCGCGCCAAAACCATAGCGGTGTTTTACCTGTAATTAAATAAAGTAATAGCGGCAAAATAACCACACCATGTAACAAGGTAGTGCCAATCACCACCACCATAAATTTGGCCATGGTGCCCAGCATGGCGGTATCTTGGGTGGCGACCAGTTTAATGAGTAGCGCGGCAATGCCATAAGGCGCCAGCACCATCACCCAGTTTACAATGCGCATGGTGATTTCTAGGCCTTCTTGCAACAGCGCGAGGATATTTTTATAACGCTCACCACCCATCACCAGCGCGATACCCAAAATAAGCGCAAATATCACCACCGCGATTACATTGCCTTCGGCCAAGGCTTTAAAAGGGTTGATAAATAGTCCATGCAAAAACTGGCTAGAAAACTCTGATATGGTTAATTGTTGCGTTTTAAATTCACCCATTGCATCGGCAAACATGGCAATTTGCATGCCTGCGCCTGGCTTAAAATATAGGCTGGCGGCCATACCTAAGGTAATCGCAATCGCCATGGTAAACATAAAAAAGATGAGCGTGGTTTTCCACACGCGATGCATCTGCTGGTGCTGACGCAGATTAGCAATGCCTACCGCAATGCTACAAAATACCAGTGGTATTAAAATCATTTTG
>JANOYU010000082.1:0-29681 GCA_031429035.1 Methylophilaceae bacterium | reverse complement strand
ACGTTGACCCCGGCACCATGTCGCCTTTTCAACATGGCGAAGTTTTTGTCACCGATGACGGCGCTGAAACCGACCTTGATTTAGGCCATTACGAGCGTTTTATTAGCCAGCGCATGGCCAAGCGCAACAGCTTTACCACGGTTCAAATTTACGAAACCGTCATCAAAAAAGAGCGACGCGGCGAATATTTAGGCAAAACCGTACAGGTGATTCCGCATATTACCGACGAAATTAAAAATCACATTAAACGTGGCGCAGAAGGCGCAGATGTGGCGATTGTAGAGGTTGGCGGCACGGTCGGCGATATTGAATCGCTACCGTTTTTGGAAGCCATTCGCCAAATGGGTTTTGAAGAAGGCAGGCAAAATGCCTGTTACGTGCATCTGACGCTTTTACCTTGGATTCCGACTGCGGGCGAGCTTAAGACTAAGCCAACGCAACACTCTGTCAAAGAACTGCGCCAAATTGGTATTCAGCCCGATTTATTGTTATGCCGCGCCGAGCGCGATATTCCTGAAGAAGAAAAACGCAAAATTGCGCTGTTTACCAATGTGGCTTATGAGGCGGTGATCAGCGCAATTGATTCGGATTCGATTTATAAAATCCCAGGTTTGTTGCACGATCAAATGATGGACGAAATTGTTTGCCATAAGCTGAATATTTTGGCCAAAGCCGCCGATTTAACCGCGTGGAAAAACATTGTGACGCGGCTGGAAAACCCTAAACATCATGTCAATATCGCCTTTGTCGGCAAATATGTCGATTTAACCGAAAGCTATAAATCACTTACCGAAGCTTTAATCCACGCGGGTATCCACACCGAATCGAAAGTGAAAATTCACTATATCGACAGTGAGGAAATTGAAAAAAGTGGCGTTGATGCACTAAAAAATATGGATGCGATTTTGATTCCAGGCGGCTTTGGTGTGCGCGGTACGGAAGGAAAAATTGCTGCGATTCAATATGCGCGTACCAATAAAATTCCATATCTTGGCATTTGTTTGGGCATGCAATTGGCGGTGATTGAATTCGCCCGCAATGTGGCTGGTTTAAAAGATGCCAACAGCACCGAATTCAACGCTGACGCGCCGCACAAGTTAATCGGCTTAATTACAGAATGGAAAGACGCGACGGGCAAAGTGGAAGTGCGAGATGAGAAATCTGACCTTGGCGGCACCATGCGTTTGGGCGCGCAAGCTTGCCCAATTGTAGAAGGTACGCTGGCTGCCAGCATTTACGGTGCACAAGTGAACGAGCGCCATAGACACCGTTATGAAGTGAACAATCACTACGTAGAGCAGCTAAAAAAGGCGGGTTTGGTAATTTCTGCTCGCACACCAACGGAAAATTTGTGTGAGATGATTGAGCTGCCAGCAGCTACGCATCCATGGTTTGTTGGCGTGCAGTTTCACCCAGAGTTCACAAGTAACCCGCGCGCTGGGCATCCGCTGTTTAAGGCGTATGTGCAAGCGGCCATAGACAACAAAAAAGTATAAAATTAACTGTCATTCTGACGCAAGTCAGAATCTGTTGCTGTTTAAATATAGATGCTGAATCAAGCTCAGCATGACAAATGAAGGAGCGAAATGAAACTATGTAACTTTGAAGTTGGCTTAGATAAACCACTATTTTTAATCGCTGGTCCATGCGTGATCGAATCGCGCGAATTTGCCATTGAAACGGCAGGTAAGTTGAAAGAAATCGCCGCCAAAGTCGGCATTCCTTTCATCTACAAATCAAGCTACGATAAAGCCAACAGAAGCTCTACCAAGACATTTCGCGGCTTTGGCTTAGAAGAAGGCTTGCGTATTTTAGATGAAGTGCGTAGCCAAATTGGCGTGCCAGTGCTTACCGATGTGCATACAACCGAGCAAGTGCCGCATGTAGCGGCCGTGGTGGACGTGTTGCAAACGCCTGCTTTTTTATGTCGCCAAACCGATTTTATTATTGCAGTGGCCACTTGCGGCAAGCCGGTAAATATTAAAAAAGGCCAGTTTTTAGCGCCGCACGATATGTTGCAAGTGGTGAATAAAGCCAAAGAGGCTAATGGCGGCGCCGATACGATAATGGTGTGCGAGCGAGGTGCAAGCTTTGGTTACAATACGCTAATTTCTGATATGCGCGGACTTGCCATTATGCGCGAAACCAATTGCCCAGTGGTGTTCGACGCAACTCATAGCGTTCAGCAACCTGGCGGCCAAGGTGACAAAAGCGGTGGCCAACGTGAGTTTGTGCCAGTACTGGCGCGGGCTGCGGTGGCCAGCGGCATTGCAGGCGTGTTTATGGAAACGCACCCAGACCCTTCTGTAGCTTTATCCGACGGCCCAAATGCGTGGCCGCTGCACAAGATGGAAGACTTGTTGCATTTGTTGGTAGACATGGATAAATTGGTTAAAAAAGCAGGCTTTATCGAAAGTACCCTGTAATAAAAGTACCTTGTAATAAAAGTAGCTTGTAATAAAAGTACCTTGTAAAAATAATCGAAATTTTAAGGAAAAAGCATGAGCGCAATTGTAGATATTATCAGCCGTGAAATTTTAGATTCACGCGGCAACCCAACAGTGGAATGTGATGTACTGCTGGAAAGTGGCGTTATAGGCCGCGCTGCTGTGCCATCAGGCGCATCAACAGGTGCAAAAGAGGCGATGGAATTGCGCGATGGCGATGCTGGCCGTTACTTAGGTAAAGGCGTGTTGCAAGCGGTTGAAAATATCAATACCGAAATTACCGAGGCGATTATTGGGCTAGATGCTGAAGAGCAAAGCTTTATCGACAAAACCTTGATTGAACTTGACGGCACCGAAAACAAAGACCGCTTGGGAGCGAATTCTATTTTAGCGGTTTCGATGGCCTGCGCGCGTGCTGCGGCCGAGGAGAGTGGCTTGCCGCTATACCGCTATTTAGGCGGCTCTGGCGCTATGCAGTTGCCAACACCAATGATGAACATTATCAATGGTGGTGCGCATGCTGATAACAGCGTAGATATGCAAGAATTTATGATTATTCCTGCAGGTTTGCCAACTTTCCGTGAGGCATTACGTTGTGGCGCCGAGATTTTTCATCAACTAAAGAAAACCCTGCATAAAAAAGGCTTGGCCACCACTGTGGGTGATGAAGGCGGTTTTGCACCAAATTTAGCATCAAACGAAGATGCGATTAAGTTAATTTTAGAATCGATTTCTGACGCGGGTTACGAGCCAGGCCGCGATGTGTATTTGGGCTTAGATTGCGCCAGTACCGAATTTTATAAAGACGGAAAATACCATTTAGCATCTGAAGGTTTGGCGCTATCAAGCGCCCAATTTACCGATTATTTAGCCACTTGGGTAGCGAAATATCCAATTATCTCGATTGAAGACGGCATGGGCGAATTTGATTGGAACGGCTGGGATATTCTCACCAAACGCCTAGGCAAAAGCACGCAATTGGTGGGCGATGATTTATTTGTGACCAACTCAAAAATCTTGCGTGAAGGCATTAAACGTGGCGTGGCAAACTCGGTGTTGATTAAAGTGAACCAAATTGGCACATTGACTGAGACTTTCCAGACCGTAGAGATGGCTAAGCGCGCGGGTTACACGGCGGTAGTATCACATCGCTCTGGCGAGACTGAAGACACCACCATTGCGGATATTTCGGTTGCTACTAACGCACTACAAATTAAAACGGGTAGCTTGTGCCGTAGCGAGCGCGTGGCTAAATATAACCAATTATTGCGTATTGAAGAAGAGCTTGGCGATGCAAGTAGTTATGCTGGTATGGGTGCTTTTTACCAACTTTTTAAATAACATGAAACAACAAAACAAATGATTTGTGATGTAGTGCAAGGCGCGCGGCGCGCAGCAGACGAAATCGTATGGTGTGATACATTGAGGTTGCGAGCACCGCAGCAACGATGCAATGCGCCCAAAGCATTGTTTTGAAAGCCTTAACGCTTATTTTTGTGATCCTGATTGCCTTGCTGCAATACCCATTGTGGCTAGGCAAAGGCAGCTGGTTGCGGGTATGGAACGTGAAGCAGCAAATTGCCGAACAAAAAGAAAAGAACACATCTTATAAGCAGCGCAACGAGACTTTAAACGCCGAAGTACGCGACTTAAAACAAGCCAATGCGGCCATTGAAGAACGGGCGCGCAGCGAGCTGGGCATGATTAAAGAAGACGAAGTTTTCTACCAAGTGATTGATCAGCCATTGCCAACACAGCCATCAAATCAATTGCCAGTGGAAGCTGAAAAGCCAGCTCAGTAATTTATAAAGATTTATTAAATTAGGCTTGTTTTGTTACTACATTGTAGTGCATGCTATGCAAGCCGCATGGATATTGGCTCGCAGAGCATTGTTTTTTTCACGCACTCTATTCCAATGCGTAGGGCAAGCTTTTAAATGTGATTGGACTGTCTAAACAGGTCAGGTTGCCCGCTTCTTTTGCATCAATTCTTATCTCAATAAGCGCATCAAAATTGCCTTGCAAATTAGGTGCCACGCGCACAGTTTGGCCGACTTCATTTTGCGTAGCATCCAATACTTTATCACCGGCCTGCGCGGCGCTTGCAGATTGAATGCTGGCTAAATAAGTACGACGTTTAACGCTGCCTAAATAGTGTGTACGGGCAACGATTTCTTGGCCGGTATAGCAACCTTTTTTAAAGTTAATTGCGCCTAGAACATCTAAGTTCAGCATTTGTGGCACAAATTGTTCTTGGGTTTTAAGGGTAATATCGGGGATACCAGCTTGTATCTCTAGCCAATCCCAGTGAGGCTTTTCGACGACTTTGCAATTATTTTTGAGCGCTTCCCAAATGAGCGGTGCGTTGATGGCATCGGTGAAAATCTCGAAGCGCGCATCACCGTTAACACTTGGTAGTTTTAGAATCGCACCATTGTCTAGACTGACTAATTCGTAATCGACTGCTGGAATTTTAGCAAAGCTGGAAGCCAATATCTGTGCAGCCTCTGGGCCATTAATGCCAAACTTAATTATTGAGTCAGAAACATCTTTAATCTCCACTTTGCTACGCATCACGTACATTTTTAGGCGTTTCATAATGGGTTCTAGCAGATCGCGGTTGAATTGCAAATGTAGATGATCGTAATGGGCAAAGGCGAGGAATAGCGCCAACATGCGGCCTTTTGGGTTGCAATAGGCGGTGTAATGCGCGTTGCTACCATTAAGCATCAGCACATCATTTGATAGTTGCCCTTGTAAGAAAATATCAGCATCCGCGCCGCTAATTTCCAGCAGGCCTAAATGCGATAAATCGCAAAGTATATTGTTGCTGGTTGTCATGCTACTGTTTTTCAACTTTAGTTTTTACAAACTAAAGTTGCCTTGTAATGATTATAATGCGATATGCGCCATGAATTATTGCAACCCATTCACATCAAACTTTTGCCATCAACGCTATTATTGGGGCTGTTGCTGGCTATTTCAATGGTTGCTTGCGCTGTTATAGTCAGCTTGCCAATTACGCTTTATTTTAAGCTTGCTATTATCGCGCTAATTTTTGTTTCAAGCGTATATTTTATTTGTCGTGATGCTTTATTGCTATTGCCTTGGTCGTGGCAGAGTGTGAATGTGGATAGTAAAAGCCAGCTCACGCTTATCAATCAGCTTGGTCAGCAATATCAGCCAAATTTGGCAGGTGATACTTTTGTAAACGCTAACTTGCTAATTTTAAATGTTAAGCGCGATGGCTTTAAATTGAACTTACCAGTAATTTTATTGGGAAATGAAGATGAAGATTTAAGGCGCTTACGCGTTTGGTTGATTTGGGTAAAACATCAGCCCCAGCTTGCAACCTCGCGTCAAGATTTAGCAGCAGACGCAGCACTAGATTGACGCTTTCTGCGCGCCATAAACTGTTTATACATGTCGGCAGATTCTTTAATTGGATGTTTAGGCAGGTAAGCGGCTAAAAATAATAGCCCTGCCAAACTTGCAATAATCCATTTTAAATCAAACGCAGTTTTTTCGCGGCGTGCAGGTGGTTGGTTTTTCATGGCGGTTAAAATGCTTTGAACGCTATTGCCGTTAACGTAAGTGCCGCTAATATCTTTAGCTAGCGAGATTAAATATTTTTCATCTAGGCGCGACATATAACGATCGCTAGGCGCAGTAGCCACGCTGTCTTCACGTGTGCCAATATTTTCTTGTGCAATTTGCGCCACACCTGGCTGCATGGCAAAGCTTTCGGCAGACCAGTAACCAATTAGTTGATTTTTTTCATCTAGCTTGGGTATTGCCGTACCTTTATCGCTACCAATACCCACCAGCAACCAGTCTTTACCGCCCTGAAAGCCTGTTAAATCGCGGGTATTAAAAATATGCAACTTTGGCGTTTCTTCGCCATCGCTAAAATACACCACTTGCGCAGGCTCAGGAAAGCTGCGAATCAACTTAGCCATAGTTACCATACTTTCACGAACGCGACTATTGCCAGACCAGCCATTGCGCCAATCAAGGTGGTCTATGGTATCTTCAATGGCAGCAAAGTTTTGGCATACTTCAATTGGCGTATACAACGCAGCTACACTAACACCTGCAAATAGGCCAATGCTCACTTGCGTGCCGCAGGGCATTTCACCAATAATGCGGTGCAACAAGTGTTGTTGATACTCCATACGCGTGACATCTTGGCCAAGCCACTGCATGTCTTTTACGTTCATGCTTTGTGAAATATCAGCCACTAATAAATAACTAAATACATCACGCTTAATTGGAATGGTTGGCTTAAACAGCGCAATAACTAGCAGCAATAGTGCTAAGCCCATTAAGCTTACATCGCGGCGGTGGCGTAAATAATTGAATAATTTTTTCATAAAATGTTTAGTTTAAAAGCTTATGGCAAACCGACGGGTACATTGCCCATAATTAGCCCAGCTTTATCGCCTTCGCCCACACCAGGGGTCGGGTTGCCAGGCAGCATGCCAATCACGCGATCCAAATTATGTTTGGTATCCCAATGGCTGTTATCAAGTTTTAGCGAGTTTATATAAGCAGTTTTGGCTTGGCGCACTAGGTATTCAGCCTCGGCTTTTACTGTCATATTAGTGCCATTAATGGCCAAACCACGCAAAAATGAAATATTGCCAATATTGTATTGCACGGCCGATTTTTGGTTGTTATCGGTAGTTTTGGTCATCAGCGCAGCAAATAATAAGGTGGCTTCTTTGTAACGCTCTTTTTTAGCCAAATAAAGTGCGGTGGCAAATTTAGCTTCAAAGCTTTGTTGGTCGGTTTCGGGTGGTTTTCCAGCCATCACCGCTTGGTTAAATGCATCAATTTGGTTAATACGTTTGTATGTATAAATACTGCCTACAGCCGTCAAAATGGCTGTTAAAGCCAGCATCCAAGTGAGTTTTTTAACCGTAAAAAAACTTGTTAATTTAGTTAATGCCATGTTTTCACCTCTAGGTATTTCACGCCCAGCAGCAGTGCAATCATGCATGCAGCCAATATAAAACAAAGGTTAGATAAATCTTTGCCAGGAATTTTCTCAAAATATTTAATCGGTTTTTTCTCTTTGCGATTAATGTCATCTATCGCCAGTTGTAAGCTTTTTGGGTCCTCAGCTTCGTAAGCATGAAACTCAGTTTTCATTGTTTTAAAAAATTCATACAACTCTATCTCAGCAGGCAAGGCTTTGTCGGGGTCTGGTTTATAGTTTTTATCAAAAATACTTAAGCCACCAGGTTGACGCAACACAATCCAATATAAACTAATGTGCATTCTGTCGTACCAATCGCGTATTTTTTGCTGCGCATCTGTGCCAATTCTGCCTGCACCATCTGAAAGTAAAATCACTGCGCGCGATCCAGAATCGGGTACTTTTTCAAATAAACCCGCACCAGAAGTCAGCCCACTGCCAATATTGGTTTGAAACAGCGCATTGCCCGCTGTGGCGCGCACCGCAGCTACCATGGTTTCTTTGTTTTCTGTTAATGGCAGCACATACATGGCCGAGTTGCTAAAGCTAATCATGCCCATCATGTCGTTTTGGCGCGATTGCACAAACTTAGTAATAAGCCGCGCTGCAGCGGCAGATTTGGTTTCACCTACATTGGCTGTACCGCCGCCAGAAAACGGGTCATCCATACTGGCGCTTCGGTCTAACACCAAAGCAATTTGTGCCCCAACGCCAATGCGCTCTATTTGTTGCTGATTAGTGTGCGGTGCGCTGATGCCAAGCGTAATAAATAATAATGTGAGCACTGCCAAAGCTTTTAACAGCAAACCCACCAAATCAGAAAGCGGGTCGGCTGGTAACATATCAAGCCAAGAATAGTTTTTGCTATGCGCACGCTGAAATACCAGCGGCAAAAAAGCCAACGGCAACAGCCATAATAACCAAGGATGCGAAAAAGCCATTGTTTAAACCCTAGTTGTTAACACATCAGTTGTTAACATATCTGGCGTTAAGCCACGCTCACAATCGCGGCAACGGCGGCAAAACTGGGTTAGCCAGGCAACTGGGTCACTACCTACATCGTGTTTGGCGTTTGGCTCAAAAAATACTTGTCGTGATAAGCTATAAAACTGCTGTAGCTCACCTTTAATGGCATTAAAAGCCGGTTTTTTGGCTAAAAATTCGTCTAAATTATGGCTAAATAAGCTGTTGCCTGCAGACGCATTTAATGCGGTATGCATGCTAGAAACCGCATTTTGTATGCCTTGTGGCGTGTTAGGCTGTTTTTTAATGTTGCGATACGCTTTGGCAAATGGTCCGCCCATACGCGGCAACCATGCACTTTTGCCCACAATGTATAGCAAGCCTAGCAAGCTTAATACTAATAAAGTTAGCATGATATTAAGCTTGGTTTTTTGTTTGCCAGCATCCAATAAAAGTGGGCCTCTAAATTGACTCATGTCATCTTCAACCTTAATTTGGCCAAACACTGATAGCGGCGAAATAACAAATTCCCACATAGGAATGCGGTATTTCACTAAATCTTTTTTATCACTGGTGTTTACCAGTCGCACATATTCTGCCAGTAAGCCAGCACGCTTGGCCACTACGCTGGATGTAAGTACTTGATAGCTAAGAGTAAGTTGATGTACAACTTGGTCGCTCTCATCTTTTTTTGTATGTGTAATTGCATTTAAGTAAATGCCAATTGGCTGGCCGCGGTAAGTTTTTTCATAACCTACAATAGGTAGCGACTCATCTACCAAATAATAAGGTTTTTTAATGGCTAATGTGACATGGCGAGTGATGATGTCGCCCACCACATAGCCCACATCGCGTTCTGGGTCTTGGGTTTTAATGCTAACAATGCCGTCTTTTACGTCGGGTAGCAGCGTTATATCGAGTGCATAAGTCACACCAGTGCTAAGACATAATATTGTAATAAGTAATAAATTGCGCATTAAATTTTTCATAAATAATTTAGTTTTAAGCCGCTACAAATTGGTGAAAATAATCAGTTAAGTTGTTGGCATCAAAATCGCCTTCTACATAGAACGGTGGCATATCAAATTCCATAAACGTTTTATAAATCGCCGCGCGACGTGCTTCAAATGATTGAACAATTTTATTGCGATAATCTTTTCGCAAAAATAGCGTACGTTTTGCGCCAGATTCAGGATCGGTGACCGACGTAATGCCATTTTGCGGTAAGTTTGTGTACTCTTCGGCATCCCACAACACTACAGGCACAATGTGATGGCGGGTTAAATTAGACAAAGCTTCTTCTAATTGCGACATCGGCATGTGAAAATCAGAAATCATAAACACTAACGATCGCTCACGCGGTAAAAACCGCCAAACATCTAATATGCCAGCGCCAGATACAGGTTCAGGATGATATTCTTTTAGACGCTCAGCCAGCTCAATCGCTCGCTGTGATTTAAACGATTGTGTACTAATCCAATCTTCACGCACCACGTCATCAAAACCCACAAAACCAAATGGGTCGGCGTTTTTGGTGGCGCTTCTGGCTACAGATTCTGCAATTTCAGCGGCTTTTCGAATTTTGCGTGTTTTGCTGCCAAAATTCATGCTGCCCGATAAATCACAAATCACATAAACAGGGGTGGCACTTTTTTGGTTAAACAGCCGCACATACACCTGTTCCATTGGGTCGCGCAGCGTTTGGCGCAAATCAATACGGCGTGGATCAGGGTAATTTAGCAGTGAAGTATGGCCAATAAACTCCATGCCCATGCCACGCTGGGTGCTGGCATGGCGGCCAGGATGGCGACCGCGGTTACGCCAACCGATGTGGTAGCTAAACTCTTGAATTATAACATCTTCTATTGCCATTGCTAAAATTAAGGCGCTGCTACTGCATTAAGAATATTGCTTAACATCTCGCGCGCAATCTCAGTGCGGCGCATTTCATACACTGGGCTAAATACAATACGGTGCGCAACGGTTGCATGAAATACCGCATGAATGTCATCAGGCGTAATTGCGCTGCGCTCGTTAAGCCAAGCATTGACGCGGGCTGCCGCCAACATCATACTAATGCCGCGTGGGCTGGCGCCTGCTAACACCAAGCGGTTCATGTCTACATTGGTTACTTTAATCCCATATTCAACAGGTTTACGGGTAGCTTTCCAAAGGTTAAGTGCATATTTCTCTAATGTGGGCGATGCAGTAATGCTATTTTGAATAACTCGCGAAGCGCCTTGCACTTTGTCAAACTGTAAAATATCAGGCTTGACTGTCTCGATTAAAGTATCAACCATATGATATTTGGTATCAAAAACAAGGCCTTGCATAATATTATCGTCTTCTGGCACAATAATTGGTATCTCCATCATAAAGCGATCGCGCGCAGCAGAGGGGATTTCAAATGTTTCTTCGCGTTCCACTTGGTTACGGTCGGCAAACACAATCATGTGCGGAAATTGATGTTCTTTATTAAAAGCAGACAAGGTACGCTCGGCCATCACGCGCAACAGCAGTGAGTGCACTTGCGGGCGCGCACGGTTAATCTCATTAAAGAAAAACACGCTTAAGTTTTCACCGCTCATCAATAGTGGCCCAGCACTCACGTGCGGTTTGCCATCTTCACCCAAATAAGTGTGGTACACCAAATCGTTAGGCATTAAATCAATAGTGCCCTCAATACGTTGATAGCCACCGCCAATGCCGCGCGTAAATGCGCGCAGCAGCGTGGTTTTACCTACGCCCACATCGCCCTCAAGCAACACGTGACCGCGCGCAAAAATCGCAGTGGTAATTAAACGCACAGGATTTGCCTGGCCAACTACCACCTTGTTCACTTCGGTTTCTAAAGTTAGCGCATGTTGACGCCAGTCGGCCAGTTGATGGTCGCTCATTGAGATTTTCCTAAAATAGTGTTAATTTAAAATTGTTACAGGTTTATTAAACTTATCTGATTACTATACTAAATGAATATTGCTCAAGTGTATACAGGTTTGTATAGTTTATAAGTATTCTTTTAATAATATAATTTACCTCATTCAAAGACCTGCACTGTAAGGCGCATGGATATTGGCTTGCAGGGCATTGTTTTATTCACGACACGCTTTGCAATTTAATAACACTATTTAACTCTACATTCATTTCTCTTTCAGCTTATTCGTAACTTTCTCTGCCAGCCGTTGCGCACTGTTGGCAGTGGTGGATTTTTCTAACCAAGAACCTTCCATTTGTACATAAGCGGTAAAGGCTTTGCGTTTGGTTTTAATCTCTACTAATAAAAGCCGTGGGTAAACAAATAGATAGGTGGGTTTCATGGCCACGCCTAGCAAAATATACTCGGCGCCGCTATCTTTGGCCAATTCTGCTGCAATATCAGGGTGATCAAACAAATAAGTGGCAGATTGCGCCGCGGCAATCGCTTTAATATTGTCGGTCACTGGCACAAGCGCTATACCATCATCTTGCAGCCGTTGTTTAAAATACAGGTTAAAATCGGCGATGCGCGCCAGTTCTTCAGGTGGGTTAGGTAAGTCGGTTAAATCATTTAGCGGAAAATCTATCACCATCACTTTAGCCAGCACATTGCCCGCCAGCGCCTTATTTGGCGTGCCTGCTAGCGCAGGCAGCACAATTAAACCAAGCAAGCTGATAATAAATATGGCTTTTAACATTAAATTTTTCATGGCAAATATCCTTTTTGCTTATATTGTTAATGAATCTAAATGAATGGGGTCAGACACGATTAATTTGCTATAATAACCCATTTATTCACTAAAGTTAAACCTCATGGCAAGACTTCCTCGCTACGTTATTCCTGGTCAACCGCAACACATCATTCAACGTGGTAATAATCGCCAAGTGATTTTTGTCGCAGATGCTGATTATCAATTTTTTAGAGATGCGCTGATAGATGCCGCCGCCAAACATGGCTTGCTTATTCACGCTTACGTGTGGATGACTAATCATATTCACTTGCTGGCCACGCCCCAGTTTGAAGATAGTATTAGCAAGGTGTTTCAATCGGTAGGGCGTAAATATGTGCAATATTATAATTTCACCTATAAGCGCAGCGGCACTTTATGGGAAGGCCGCTACCGCGCAACCATTGTGGATAGCGAGCAATATTTGCTTAAGTTAATGCGCTATATTGAGCTAAACCCAGTGCGCGCCAGTATGACGCAACACCCCGCAGATTACCCTTGGAGCAGTTATGCGTTTAATGCAGAAGCTAGGGTTGGGCTAAATAGTGATTGGTTAACTGCGCATGATGAGTATTTGCGCCTAGGGCAAAACGATATTGAGCGGCAAGCGGCTTATCGGCAGCTATTTAAAGCGGATTTAAGCACAACTGATTTAGTACAAATACGAGAATGTACGCACAAAGGCTGGGCTTTGGGCAGCCAGCGGTTTATAGAAGAGATTGAGCGTTTGACTATGCGACAAGCGACATCGAAGGGGATTGGGCGGCCTAAAAAGGAAATAAATCGTGTCTGACCCCATTTTTGTCCTTTCACTAAATGCCGTTTACAGCGAAAATAGCATTAATAATTAAACCTAATAAAGTTATCATACAATGCAAAATGAAATTGGCGTGACCAAACAAAATAGCTATACAAAAGAAGAGTTATTGAATTGTGGCAGGGGCGGTATGTTTGGTGAGGGCAATGCGCAATTGCCGTTGCCGCCCATGTTGATGTTTGACCGCATTGTAAAAATTACCGATGAGGGCGGTAAATATGGCAATGGGCAAATTATTGCTGAGCTAGATATTTCGCCCGATTTATGGTTTTTTGATTGCCATTTTACTGGCGACCCAGTGATGCCAGGCTGCTTGGGGCTAGATGCCATGTGGCAATTAGTGGGCTTTTATTTGGGTTGGGCTGGTGGCGCTGGCCGTGGTAGGGCGCTTGGCGCGGGTGAAGTTAAATTTAGTGGGCAAGTGTTGCCAACGGCTAAAATGGCCACTTATACCATTGATTTAAAACGCGTTATTATGCGAAAATTAGTGATGGGTATAGCCGATGCAACGATGAGCCTAGATGGCCGTGAAATTTATGTGGCTAATGATTTACGTGTGGGTTTATTTACGCGTACTGATAATTTTTAAGCATAACTTTTAATGAATTGATAATTATAAAAAAGCAAAGATTTAGGGAGAACGCGCCATGAAACGTGTCGTGATTACGGGCTTAGGTATTATTTCTAGCCTAGGTAATAATAAAGATGAGGTGAAACAGAGCTTGCATACAGGCCGCTCTGGTATTAGCTTTCAGCCAGAATATGCCGAGCGCGGCTTGCGATCGCATGTGGCAGGCAGTATTAAAAATCTGAATGTAGAAGAGCTTATCGACCGTAAACTGCTGCGTTTTATGGCCAAAGGCCATGCTTACGCTTGGTTGGCGATGCAAGAAGCGATTACCGATTCTAAACTGCCTGAAACTTCAGTTTCTAACATTCGTACAGGCTTAATTGTGGGCGCTGGCGGCGCTTCACATGAAAGTATTTTGGAAGGTATTGATACTTTGCGTGAAAAAGGCGTTCGTCGCGTAGGGCCGTATATGGTTACTAAGGCGATGGCGAGCGGCGTATCTGCTTGCTTGGCGACTGGTGCGAAAATTAAAGGTATTAACTACGGCATTAGTTCAGCTTGCTCTACCAGTGCGCATTGCATAGGCGCGGGTGTTGAGCAAATTCAAATGGGTAAGCAAGATATTATTTTTGCTGGCGGCGCAGAAGAAGAGCATTGGACGCTTTCTTTTATGTTTGATGCGATGGGCGCGCTAAGTAGCAAATATAACGAAACGCCAGATAAGGCAAGCCGCACTTATGATGCTAATCGCGATGGTTTTGTGATTTCTGGCGGCGGCGGCATTGTGGTGCTAGAAGAATACGAGCACGCCAAAGCGCGCGGTGCAAAAATTTATGCTGAGGTGGTCGGTTACGGCGCCACGTCTGATGGTTATGACATGGTTGCGCCTAGTGGCGAGGGCGCTGTAAGGTGCATGCAGCTTGCCTTGCAAGGGCATGATGGCAAACAAATTACCTCTGTCGATTACATTAATACGCACGGAACTTCTACTCCTGTTGGCGACAGCAAAGAGCTAGAAGCTATTCGCGCGGTCTTTGGTGAAAGTAAGACTGCTATTGCCTCAACAAAATCACTCAGCGGCCACGCGTTGGGCGCAGCTGGCGTAAACGAGGCGATTTATACATTGATAATGATGGAAAATAATTTCATCGCGGCATCGGCCAATATTGAAACGCTAGATGAAGCGGCGATTGGCTTAAATATTGTGCGGCAGCGCATCGATAATGTGAAAATTGAAACTGCGCTATCCAATAGTTTTGGTTTTGGTGGTACTAATGCGACACTCACCCTATCAACCAAAAACCTGTAAGGCGCGTTAAGGTGTTTTAAACTACAAAGGTAGCAAATGAAAACAAAAATATTTACCGTCTTATTGATTCTACTTGCTCTTTCTGGCTGTGCCACCATGATGGGCGACCGCACCGTGAACGTGACGGGTGACCAAATTGCACAAAAACTAAACGAGAAGCTTGCACTGCCGATTCAGCTTATGAAGATTTTTAACATGAATTTATCAAATTCTGTGGTTAATTTTGATAAAACCACTGGCCGCATGACCACCACCATGGATACCAAGTTAAGCAGCGAGCTGTTCGATAAAACATTAAACGGTAAACTGGGTATTTCTGGCAAAATGCGTTTCGATGCCGCTACGCAATCGGTAGTGTTGGATGAGCCACAAATTGAAAACTTAGATTTAGACGGCGCAGGTGGCAATTTTAGCAAGATTTTTAACTCGCTGGCCAAAACGGTGGGTGGCGAGATGTTGACTGGTTTAACGCTATATAAAGTGAAGCCTGAAGATTTAAAATTTAACGGAACGACCTACGCACCAAAAGACATGGTGGTTACCGATAACGGTTTGCAGCTGACTTTGTCACCAGCAAAATAATGCATTGTTTAATAGGCTAACTTTTAGGAACCCCGCCATTGCGGGGTTTTTTATCATGAAAATAATCTCGATTGTGCTGGCCATTTTTATTGCATTTAGCGCAGCTTCTGCTGAATCTGCCACCAAAAAAAAGAGCAAAAAAAAGCCCAAAAAAAGTATTAAAGCAAGCACACAGGTGGCTTCGCCATATGTTATTAGTATTGGTTACCCCACTACCGTGGAGGCTTACAGCGCCATTAAGGCGCGTGGCGATGTAACAACCAAACCAAATGCAATGCCATTTGGCTGGCAACAACGCGGCGGCAATTGGTATGTGGCTAATGAGCAATCTAGCCTAAGCAAACAGGGTAATTTTGAGTGGGCGTTTACCGAGCCTGGCCATTACGCCCACCCCAGCGTGGCAAAACGCATGATCGATATTGGCTCAAGCGATCATGTGTACGTAGATATGGCGTTTAGGTGCGGTGCGGCAAACAGTGCAGATTGCGACAAGTTATATAACGAATTTACCGAAGTGAATTTGCTGATTCGCAAAGTGTACCAAAAAAAGTATATTCAAACAGATGATGGCACGCCCGCGTGGCAAGGGGTCGATAGTTTAGAGTAAGCATAGTCTAGAATAAGCACAGCTTAGATTAAGCCGATTTCAATCATTAGCCGATTTTAATCATTTTTTTTGCCTGCGCTGTAAGCCAATATCCATACGGTGCTTAGCTTATGCCTAATATCCATAAGGCTTGCAAGCCATTTTAATTAAAGCGTTAAATCAACAAAGCGGCGGCCACTTTGCGGCCTTCAGTCATCAAAATATTGTAAGTTCTGCAGGCTGCGGCGGTGGTCATACATTCTAGCGGAATATTATTTTGCGTGAGTTTTTGCACAATTTTTGGGTGCAAAAATTGGTGTTTTGCACCAGTGCCCAACAGCACCACTTCTGGCTGCAAATCAATTAAAACATCAAAATTTGCTGCGTTTAAGCTAGCGAAATCAGTGGCTGACCAATCTAAAATAAGTTTATCTGCCAACACAATTAAATTTTGCGCATATTGTTGCTTATTTACCGCAATAAAATTGTCGCTATAGCCAGTGATTAAATAATTATTTTCTGCGGTGGTTAAATGTAGCTTCATTACCGTATTCTATCTCAATTTTGGCGCGCCTTACATTGAACGATAAGCCCATTTTAAGGTAAACTTACATCTTATGAATGACATTAAAAAACTGCCAAAAAAACTGGCAAAATCTAATAAATTGGCCAATGTTTGCTACGATATTCGAGGCCCGGTGCTGCAACGCGCCCGCCAAATGGAGGACGAAGGTCAGCGTATTATTAAGCTGAATATTGGCAACCCAGCCAGTTTTGGCTTTGAAGTGCCTGAAGAAATCATGCAAGACGTGATTCGCAATATGGGTGATGCAGGCGGTTATACCGATAGCAAAGGCCTGTTTGCACCGCGTAAAGCCATTATGCACGCCACACAAAGTAAGCACATAAAAGGTGTGACGGTGGATGACATTATCATCGGTAATGGCGTTTCTGAGCTGATTGTGATGGCCATGCAAGCTTTGGTGAACAATGGCGACCAAGTGCTGGTGCCAATGCCAGATTACCCGCTGTGGACGGCTGCTGTAACGCTTGCGGGCGGCACAGCGCGGCATTACGTGTGCGACGAAGCAACAGGCTGGTTACCCGATTTGGCTGATATTGAAGCGAAAATTACCGCCAATACGCGTGGCATTGTGGTGATTAATCCCAATAATCCGACTGGTGCGCTGTATCCGCCCGAGATTTTACAAGGCATTATCGAGATTGCACGGCATCACGACTTGGTGATTTTTGCCGATGAAATTTACGATAAAGTGTTGTATGACGAGAATATTCACACTTCCATCGCTTCGTTGGCGGATGATGTGCTTTTTATTACCTTTAACGGCCTATCAAAAAATTATCGTACCTGTGGTTATCGCGCAGGCTGGATGGTGATTTCGGGCGAAAAAGACCACGCCGCAGATTATGTAGAAGGCTTGAACATGCTAGCATCAATGCGCTTGTGCGCCAATGTGCCAGGCCAATTGGCGATACAAACCGCGCTTGGCGGTTACCAAAGTATCGATGACTTAGTTGCGCCCGCAGGCCGCCTTTGTAAACAGCGCGATTTGGCTTATGACATGATTACTGCTATTCCTGGCGTAACTTGCGTAAAACCAAAAGCCGCTATGTATTTGTTCCCAAAACTAGACCCCAAAATTTATCCTATTAAAGATGATCAGCAATTTATTTTGGAGTTATTGCTAGAAGAAAAAGTATTGTTGGTGCAAGGCACGGGCTTTAACTGGAAAACACCAGACCATTTTAGGATAGTGTTTTTACCCAATGTGGATGATTTAACCGAAGCGATGAAACGCATTGCGCGGTTTTTAGAAAATTATAGAAATAAACATGCGGTTAATAAAAGTTTAGAAAACAAAGAGGTAGCAGTTTGAAACAACCTGTACTAAAACAACCTGTCTTAAAACAACCTGTCTTAAAACAACTCCGTGTAGGTTTATTGGGCATTGGTACGGTTGGTGGCGGTACTTATGCGGTTTTAACGCGTAACGCGTCAGAAATTACCCGTCGCACAGGCGTGGCCATTAACGTGACGCAAGTAGCTGACCGCAATATACACCATGCCAAAATGGTGACCGCTGGTAATAGCGCACTCACAACCGATGCATTTGCGATTGTGAATAATCCAGAAATTGATGTGGTGGTTGAGTTAATAGGTGGTTACACACTCAGTAAAGAATTAGTGCTTAAAGCCATTGAAAACGGTAAACACGTTGTTACCGCTAATAAGGCGTTGCTTGCATTGCATGGCAATGAGATTTTTGCTGCCGCACAAAAAGCGGGTGTAATTGTGGCGTTTGAGGCGGCAGTGGCAGGTGGCATTCCCATTATTAAAGCACTTCGTGAAGGTTTGGGCGCAAATCGCATTGAATGGGTGGCTGGTATTATTAACGGTACGACAAACTTTATCCTTACCGAAATGCGTGAAAAAGGTTTGGCGTTTGCTGATGTGCTAGGCGAAGCGCAACGCTTGGGCTATGCAGAGGCTGACCCAACCTTTGATGTAGAAGGCATTGATGCCGCACATAAGCTGACGATTATGTCTGCCATTGCATTTGGTATACCAATGAAGTTTGAGCAGGCTTATACCGAAGGCATTACCAAGCTACAACAAGCTGATATTCAATATGCCGAAGAGCTTGGCTATCGCGTGAAGCTTTTGGGTATTACAAAGCGTACAGACAAAGGTATTGAGCTGCGCGTACATCCAACACTTATCTCAGAAAAACGCCTAATCGCTAATGTGAATGGCGCCATGAATGCGGTAGTGGTTAAGGGTGACGCTGTTGGCCCAACCTTATATTACGGCGCAGGCGCAGGTGCAGAACCCACTGCCAGCGCGGTGGTGGCCGATTTAATGGATGTGGCGCGGCTGCAAAATGTGCCTTACGAATCGCGCGTGCCTTACTTGGCTTTTCAGTCTGATAGCATTGTTGATTTGCCAATATTACCTATCAGCGAAATTAATAGTGCGTATTATTTGCGCTTACGTGCAAATGACAAGCCAGGCGTACTGGCTGGTGTCACTAAGATTTTGGCGGATCGTAACATTTCGATTGATGCTATGCTGCAAAAAGAGCCAGATGACCTTGAGACCGAGGCGGACATTGTTATTTTAACGCATGTGACTGTAGAAAAAAATATGGATGTGGCAATCGCTGCGATTGAAGCGCTGCCTGCAATAGTGGGCAAGTTGGTTAAAATTCGCATGGAAGAATTAGGCCGTTAATGCGTTATATCAGTACCCGCGGGCAATCGCCTGCACTTACATTTAGCGAAATTTTACTTGGTGGTTTGGCGCCCGATGGCGGCTTGTACTTGCCTGAAACTTACCCGCAATTCACCGATGCCGATTTAAGCAAAATGCGCGGCATGAGTTATCGTGATTTAGCATTTAATATTTTATCGCGCTTAATTGATGACATTCCTGCCGCAGATTTAAAAGCGATTATCAACAAAACCTATCGTGCCGATGTGTATGGTTTTACGCGCGCAGGGCAAAATGCAGACGATATCGCGCCTACACTCAAACTAGAAGATAACTTGTATTTGCTATGCTTATCAAACGGGCCAACGCTGGCGTTTAAAGACATGGCGATGCAATTGTTGGGTAATTTATTTGAATATGTTTTGGCCAAAAAAGGCGAAATCACTAATATTTTAGGCGCAACTTCTGGTGATACCGGCAGCGCGGCCGAATACGCCATGCGTGGCAAAAAAGGCGTGCGTGTATTTATGCTTAGCCCCCATAAAAAAATGAGCCGTTTTCAAACTGCACAAATGTTCAGTTTGCAAGATGACAATATTTTCAATATAGCGGTTAACGGCGTGTTTGATGATTGCCAAGACATGGTGAAAGCGGTGAGTAATGACGCAGCTTTTAAGGCCAAATACAAAATTGGTGCGGTGAATAGCATCAATTGGGGTCGCATTGTCGCGCAAGTGGTTTACTATTTTAAAGGCTATTTTGCGGTGACTGCAAATAACGCGCAGAAGGTAGATTTTGCTGTACCCAGCGGCAATTTTGGCAACGTCTGCGCAGGCCATATTGCGCGCATGATGGGCTTACCGATTGATAAGCTGATTGTTGCGACTAATGAAAATGATGTGCTGGATGAGTTTTTTAAAACGGGTTTGTATAAACCGCGCGGCTCGGCTAACACCTTTCATACTAGTAGCCCTTCGATGGATATTAGTAAAGCCAGCAATTTTGAGCGCTTTGTGTATGATTTGGTCGGCCAAGATGCCGCCAAAGTGCGCGAATTATGGGCAAGTGTTGATAATGGTGGCGCGTTTGATTTGAAAACACTCATGCCAAAATTGGCTGATTATGGTTTTGTATCTGGTAGTAGTAATCATGCAAACCGAATGAAAGTAATTCGCGAAACTAAAGCTAATTATGATGTGGTGCTTGATACACACACCGCCGATGGTTTAAAAGTTGCGCTCGAGTTACGCAATGCCAATACCCCAATGCTGGTGCTAGAAACCGCGTTAGCTTGTAAGTTTGAAGATGCCATTATTGAAGCGCTTGGACAAGCACCAGAGCGGCCTGCAGGCTTGATTGGCATCGAAAATTTGCCGCAAAAATTTAGTGTGATGGATGTGAGTAATGCCGCAATTAAAGAGTTTATTATTAACATTACTTAACCATGTTTAAAACGATTGCCACCTTAGTTATGTATGTATGTATTTTCGCTACAGGCAATGTTTATGCGGGTTACGACGAAGATGTGGCTGCCATTAACAAGGGTATGCCAAAATCAGTTAAGCAATTTAACCTGCGTCAAATTGAATGTAATCATTGGGGCGGTGAAGAGCCTTACGATAAAGCTCGCGGTTTAGAGATTGCTGCAGCGGCTAAAAAATTAAAGTGCGATGCTTTAGATAGTGATGAAAAAAAGCTACTTAAAAAATATAAATCTAAACCAAGCGTTATTGACTCAATTAACAAGGCGAAAGCCTTTATATGAAACCATACACCGATTTACTGCGTCATGTTTTAGCGCATGGCAATCAAAAAGAAGACCGTACTGGCACGGGCACAGTGTCAGTCTTTGGTTACCAAATGCGCTTTAATTTGGCCGATGGTTTTCCGCTGCTCACCACTAAAAAAGTGCATTTAAAATCTATTATTCACGAGCTGTTATGGTTTTTGCAAGGCAGCACCAATATTGCTTATTTAAAAGAAAATGGCGTGCGTATTTGGGATGAATGGGCGGATGAGAATGGTAACTTAGGCCCTGTGTATGGCTACCAGTGGCGTAATTGGCCGAAGCCAGATGGCACGCATATTGACCAAATTGCACAAGTGGTTGAAAGTATTAAGAAAAACCCTGATTCGCGTCGTTTAATTGTTAGCGCATGGAATGTAGCCGATGTTGACCAAATGAAATTGCCGCCGTGTCATGCGTTTTTTCAGTTTTATGTGGCTGACGGTCGTTTAAGCTGTCAGCTTTATCAGCGCAGTGCTGACATATTTCTTGGTGTGCCGTTTAATATTGCGTCTTATGCGCTGTTAACCATGATGGTGGCGCAAGTTTGTAATCTAAAACTAGGCGATTTTGTGCATACTTTGGGTGATGCGCATATATACATTAACCATATGGAGCAAGTGCGCGAGCAGCTTTCGCGCGACCTTCGCGCACTGCCGCAAATGAAAATAAACCCCAATGTCACCGATATTTTTAGCTTTAAGTTTGAAGATTTTGAGCTAATAAATTACGACCCACACCCAGCTATTAAAGGCATAGTAGCGGTTTAACTAAATATTTGGTTACTTGCAACCGCTAGCATGGCTAAAAATAACCAATTTGTAAATTATGTGTAAAACATTCAAACACTTATTGAATTATTTTGTAATGCCATCATCTATAATTTTGTAAAAAATTTGTTTTTACTTTATTCATTTAGGAGACTCAATATGAGACTACAACTTACCTTAGGTGTTGCCATTTTGGCTGCCGCATTTACTACAACTGCCATAGCCGACCATGCTGAATTAAAACCAAAATCTTTTGACAGCTTAGGCAAATGCGTAAAAGCTGCGCTTAGCAAACATGACGGTAAAATTGTTAAAGTAGAAATGAAATCTGAGAAAAAAGTAGCCACTTACGAATTTGATATTGAATCAGCAGATGGTACTGCTTGGGATATTGAATGCAATGTGCAAACCAGTAAAATTACCGAGGTAGAGCAAGAAGTAAAAGCTGATGATGCTAAATTTATAGCAGCTGCAAAAGTTAGCGAGGCCGATGCCAAAGCTACCGCCTTAGCCGCGCACCCGGGTACTATGGCCGAAGTTGAATATGAGCTAGAAGCAGACGGCAAAGCCAGTTACGAGTTTGATATTACCGAAGCCGATGGCGAAGAAATTAAAGTTGAAGTCGATGCAAGCAGTGGCAAAATTGTAGAGGTAAGCTACGAAGTGTATCAAATTGGTAAAGAGTAACTAGCTAAAATAAGCGCTAATTTATTTATTTGGATGCCCTGCAAGCCGCATGGATATTGGCTTGCAGGGCATTGCTTTTTGCATAAAAAGTATGTAAAAAATACCAAAAAAAGCCACACTGCATAACAGTGTGGCTAAACCTACATTTCTAAGGGGAGAACTGTAGGTGTACTACTAAAAAACTAAGCTTGAAAACTAATAACCAGTGGCTGGCGGAGCAGCAGGTGCGGCGCCTGTCGGTGCTGCGCTAGGTGGCGCTGAGCTAGTTGGTGTAACGCTATCTAAGCTTTTCATGTTGCTGGCTTTATAGCTTGAATATTCATCTGGCGTAATGTTGCCATCTTTGTTTAAGTCTGTCATATCGAAACTGGTGGCCAGTGATTTGTCTTTCACTGCTTCTTTAAGCGAGATTTTTTTATCGCTGTTCACATCTAGTTTTTTAAAATCTGCATCGGCTGGCGCTTCTGCCGCCACATCTTTCATTTTGGTTTCTGCCATTGCATACGGCACTGCCAAGCAAATTAAGGAAATTGTACCCACTAACATGATGGATGCTTTGTTGAACCCACTTAAATGATTAAATTTCATCATGAATTTACTCCTAAACAATTAAAAAGTGACCGCAACTAAATACATAATCACGATAAATATCATATAGCATTTGCCGTGCCACTTTTATTTATTGTTATAAAACAGTAACTTATGATTTTTTATGAAAATGCTGACAGTAAAAACTGTCTCTAAACAGAGACATATATTAAGGATAATAGCTAAGCTAATGAAAACTAAAGGATTTTTTTGTCGCTAAACGACGACACTATTCTTCTGATGGCAAATCGGTCACTGCGGCGTCTTTAAATAACACAGGATTAATTTGATGGCGCTGCAATAATTTATAAAAATCGGTGCGGTTACGGTCGGCAATGCGCGCCGCTTGCGTCACATTGCCTTGCGTTGCTTTTAGTAGATTAATTAAATATTGTTGCTCAAAATTTTTGCGCGCACTATCAAAACTAATCATGTTAGCAATATTGTCTTGTAGCGCTTTTTGCACTAATTTTAAGGTGATAATGGGCGTAGTAGCCAGCACCACCACTTGTTCTATAGTGTTTTGCAGCTGCCGCACATTGCCTGGCCATGGCGCTGCCAACAAGCATTCAAGCGCCTCTGGCGCAAAACCATTCAGTTTTTTCTGATATTTTTTATTTAAACTGGCCAAAAAATGGTTGGCTAATAAGGCAATATCTTCACGTCGTGCGCTAAGCGGCGGAATCTCCAAACTGACCACATTAATGCGATAATAAAAATCCTCTCTAAATTGATTAGCCTGCATCGCCTCGAGCAAATTTTTATGGGTGGCGCAAATCAGTCGTATATCAATGGCAATATTTTCAGTGGCACCCACTGGCCGAATCACGCGCTCTTGCAAAGCGCGCAGCAACTTAACCTGAATAGCCAGCGGCATATCACCAATTTCATCTAAAAATAGCGTACCGCCTTGCGCGTTTTTGATTAGGCCTTGGTGATCGCGCGTGGCGCCCGTAAACGCGCCCTTAGTGTGGCCAAATAATTCAGATTCTAATAATGGCTCTGGCAGTGCAGCACAGTTAATGGCCACAAATGGCGCATGGCTGCGCTTACTGGCCTGGTGTATGGCCTGCGCAAATAACTCTTTACCAGTGCCACTTTCACCTTTAATTAGCACGCTAGCATCTGATGCCGCTACCAACTTGGCTTGCGCCAACAGGCTTTGCATTTGTTGGCTGCTAAACACAATATTGACACACCAATCATCGTCTTTGGTGTTGTTTTGGTGTGCGCTAGGCGCAGTTTTAAGCGCATGCTCAACTTGATGCAGCAAGTACTTGCTATCAAAAGGCTTAGTTAAAAAGCTAAATACACCTTGTTGCGTGGCATGCACCGCATCGGGAATTGAACCATGCGCGGTGAGTAAAATAAAAGGCACGGTGGGGTTTAAGCTGTTGATGGCCTCAAATAGTGCCATGCCATCCATCTCGGGCATACGCAAATCGCTAATGACTAAAGCGGGCGTGTTTATGCTAAATATAGATAGCGCTTGCTGTGCAGAGTGCGCGCTAGTGACTTGGTAGCCGCTAGCCGTTAAGCGCATCTCAAGCAGTTTTAAAATATCTGCATCGTCATCAACAATTAAAATATGCGGTGTCATCATGGTGAATTATTTTTTAGGCGCAGCTTCGCGCTCACCCATCGATTTTTCAATCTTTTTTAACTCATCTAGTTTTTGTTGCGAAGCGTCTAATTTTTGTTGTGTGCTATCTAGTTTTTGTTGTGTCAACTCCAACTTAAGCTGCAAAGCCTCATTTTTTTGCTGCAAACTATCGGCTCGTTTGTTGTCGCCATTGGCTTGCTTGCTTGGTTTATTCAGCACCACCAAATAATCAAACAATATATTGGCAAACGCTAATTGTGAGTTGGCCAAAATACCTTCTTGCAAAACTTTTTGCAATAATTGTTGCGCTTTCATGGGGTCGGCTAGCATGCTACTGGGTAAACCATAAATCATGGCTAATTTCATGCGATGTAACAAATCATTTGGGTTAAGTGTAAGCGCTTGGTTGGTACTGTTTAGAGATTGTCTTTGCGCTTCTATCGGCATGTTGGAAAACGCTTCTGCAAACTCTAAATACTCAATTGCATCAATACTTTTACTGGCAACCACTTTTACGGCGGCAGTTGATTTATTGGTAGGGCTTACTTGCACTGCCTCTATCGGTTTGGCAGCAGATGTTTTAGTGACAGGTGATGTACTTGTACAAGCTGTAAGTAAGCTAGCGCACAGACATAATAAAAGGTGGTTTTTCATCAAATTATACATTCAAAAAATTAAGCATTTAAATTGATAGTGGGTATGATTAACAAAAAGTGTGCGCCAATATCACTGGGTACAATGGTCAGTGCACCGTTTAATGTATTTGCGGCCTCTTTCGCAATAAACAAGCCTAGCCCACTGCCAGAAACTAAACTTGTATTTGGCTGGTTGCCACGGTAAAACGGCTCAAACAGCGCATTTTTGTTGGTTTCTGCAATGCCAGGCCCAGTATCTTTTACTGCAATGGTGACGGTCGATTTGGTTTGGCTGGCGGTGACACTAATTTCGCCGTCGTCTGGCGTAAATTTTACCGCGTTCGAGATTAAATTATCTAAAATATTACGCAGTTTTTCTGTATTTTTATAGGTAATAATATTTTCGGCGTTTACCAGCACCTTAATTTTTTTGTTGCGTATGGTTAACTCATACGCCCTAAAAATTTCATCCAGCATGCTTTTAAGCGCTTGTTGCGCGCCTTTTAGTTTCGCATCATTGGCCTGATCGTCGGCAAGCTGAATTTGATTATATTTAAGTAAATTCTCTACCATATGCTGCAAGCGCAAACTATTATCACGCAATATACGAATAACATCGCTTTGTTGCGGGTTGAGTGTGCCTGCAACGCCGTCGTTTAATAGCTCGCTGGCCTCTCTAATGGCGGTGAGTGGCGTTTTAAGCTCGTGCGACGCTTGCTGCAAAAAATGTTGTTTTTGCTGGTGCAAATCTTTTAGCGCAATACGCAACCAATCTAACCGCGCGCCCAGTTTGCGCAAATCACCTGGGCCGTTAATTTTAATCGTTTGTTCATAATCGCCTGCGCCCAGTTGGTTAATCGCATCATCCATACGCCTAATCGGCCGTGCAATCATCCAAGTAATAATGCCCGCAATCATAATGGCCAACGGAATTAAAGTAAGCGTTTGCCAAAATAATAGGCGCTGCGTTTTGGCCACTTTTGCTTCAAATAAGGCGGATTCTTTATCTATTAACAGATTGTTTTCATTGGTAATTTTATTGGCTTGTGCACTTAAACTGGTAAATGCGTCAGTAATATTTTGGTTAAAATCAAACGCATCGCTGGCTTGGCTAATATTAGTGAAGAGCATATTTTCTTGCTGCGAAAGTTTTGCCAGTGCTGCCGATAGCGGTTTGGCCATGGGCTGTAGCTTTAAGTTGTTGAAGGTATTGCTAAAACGTTGGTGCGCATTCATGTAATTGGTGAGCAACAATTTATCTTTTAGTACAAAATATTGGCGTGCACTGCGCTCCATTATCGCCAATTCTTCTAGCAAAATACGGCTGCCGCGCGTGGTTTCTACCGCCTGCGACATATTAAATAAGCTCTGCTTTGTCAGCTTGTCAAAATAAAGGTTGGCGTTTACAAACGCCACCAGCAAAGGCAGCATGACTAGCGCAAAGCCAATTAGCAGTAGTTTTAAAAACGATTTTGGATAAGAAATTTGCAAGTGAATACGATTAAAAAAAGCTGTTACAAAGACTAGTATAATACGCCTATGAAACCACTTTCGCTCATCGTTGCATACGCAAAAAACAATGTCATCGGCATTAATAATACGCTGCCTTGGCATTTGCCCGAGGATTTAAAGCGTTTTCGCACGCTCACCATGGGGCATCACATTATTATGGGGCGCAAAACCTATGAGTCGCTTGGCCGCTTACTGCCAGGGCGCACAACAGTAATTGTAACGCGAAATAAAGGCTTTAAAGTGGAAGGTGCATTAATTGCGCATAGTCTGCAGGCCGCACTGGTATTGGCTGCTGACGATGTTGAACCGTTTGTGATTGGCGGCGCTGAGTTGTATAAAGATGGCTTAAAATTGGCGACAAAACTTTATATTACCGAAGTGCAGGCTGATTATGTTGGCGATGCGTTTTTTGAGCCAATTGATGCCAATGTGTGGCATGAGATAAGTCGCACCGCACACGTTAGCGAAAAAGACATTGCTTATGATTATGTAAGCTATGAAAGAATAAATATTGAATAGCTTAATTAAACGCGCATCAAAAATAAAAAAGGTTCTTAAAAAGAACCTTTTTTAACAAGCAATTTTGCTAATATTTTAATACATTAGGCTTTTTTGTTGCGACGACGCATTGCCACAAAACCAATTAAGCCAGATGCTAACAATGGCAGTGCTGCTGGCAATGGCACAGCAGAAGGATTAGCCACTAAAAAATCTTGATAATTGCCACTGCCATAAAATGTTAAATTATAGGCATTTGTCGTGTTCCAACCGCTTAAAGCCCCTAAAAACGTATTGGCTGCTGTTAGCATGCCAGCATTGCTGGCGCTGGTGCCCAATATATTGCCAGAGGTGGTGCTTAAATTGTCATGAAAAATTTCCCACAGCGCCAAGTGAAAGCCCGCAGTTTGCGTGGCGCCAGAAAGTGTGGAATAGGCATTGTCAAACAGTTTTTGTGCGTTAGCAAAGCGTTGTGTGCCATTGCCGCTAAAAAAGTCGGTAGCATCTAAACTGCTTTTATCATAACTGGTCATTGTCGTGTTTGCCCATTGAAACGGGTCTACACAAAAGCCAACTAAAGTACTTGCTGAATCAGACGCTTTTAGGTTGTAGCTACCTATGGCAGTATTTAAATTGTGGCCATTAACAGAAACTTCGGTCAAAACAGCAGTGTTAACAGAAACAAATTTTAAGCCAACTGGGCTGGCAGTTGCTGTAACAGCGGTGAAGCCTAATATAGCTACTAGAAGTGATTTTTTAAACATTTATTATTCCTTGGAGTATAAGCATTGAATGCAATATAACTGACAGATGGATACATGCCAATAGTCTTAATGGGCTATTGGCATTGATAACTATTTAAAATCAACTGCTTATATTTAAAGTTTGATTGATGTCACGTGTAAAACTAACAATTAACTCTTATTTCTCAACGCAATCCACATAATAAACGGCTTTACTATCCACCATTTCTTTCACCAAGCCGTGGTTATCGGTCTCAAAGCCTGGAAATTTCTCGTTAAATTCGCGCGCAAATTTTAGATAATTGACAATCACTTTGTTAAATTTTTCACCAGGGATTAATAGCGGAATACCAGGCGGGTAGGGTGTCAATAAAACTGCCGTCACACGGCCTTCTAGCTCATCGATTGGCACGCGATCAATCTCGCGATGCGCCATTTTAGCAAACGCATCGGTTGGCTTCATGGCTGGCACCATGTCCGATAAATACATCTCGGTAGTCAGTTTTGCCACGTCGTTGGCTTTATAAACCGCATGAATTTTTTCGCACAAATCGCGTAAACCCACTTTTTCATATTGCGGCTGTTTTTGTACAAATTCTGGCAACACTTTCCACAGCGGTTGGTTCTTGTCATAATCATCTTTAAATTGCTGCAAAGCCGCTACCATGGTGTTCCAGCGGCCTTTTGTAATACCAATCGTAAACATAATAAAGAACGAATACAGGCCAGTTTTTTCCACAATTACGCCGTGCTCGGCCAAGTATTTGGTGACGATTGCGGCAGGAATGCCGAACTTATCGGAAAAATTGCCTTTAATATCAAGCCCAGGCGTGATGATAGTTGCCTTGATTGGGTCTAGCATATTAAAGCCTGGCGCTAAGTCGCCAAAATCATGCCATGGGTCGTTAGCGTGCAGCATCCAGCTATCGCGGTGCTCTAAGCCTTCCTCAGATAAATCATCTGGCCCCCACACTTTAAACCACCAGTCTGCGCCCCATTCTTCATCCACTTTACGCATGGCGCGACGAAAATCGAGCGCTTCCATAAGCGACTCTTCAACCAGTGCCGTGCCGCCCGGCGCTTCCATCATGGCGGCGGCCACGTCAATACTGGCCACAATAGAATACTGCGGGCTTGTTGATGTGTGCATCAAGTACGCTTCGTTAAAAATATCGCGGTCTAGCTTATTGTTTTCGGCATCTTGCACTAATATTTGCGAAGCCTGACTTAAGCCAGCCAGCAATTTGTGTGTAGATTGTGTAGAAAACACCATGCTTTCTTTGCAGCGCGGGCGGCCTTCGCCAATGGCGTGATAATCGCCATAAAAATCATGAAAAGTGGCATGCGGCAGCCAGGCTTCATCAAAATGCAGCGTATCAATTTTGCCGTCCAGCATGTCTTTAATTTCTTCCACGTTGTACAACACGCCGTCGTAGGTGGATTGCGTAATCGTGAGCACGCGCGGTTTGGCGGTTTTGTCGATAATAAACGGGTTACGGTCAATTTTCTTTTGAATGTTTGCCCATTCAAATTCACTTTTTGGAATTGGCCCGATAATGCCAAAATGGTTGCGTGTTGGCATTAAAAATACTGGGATCGCACCCGTCATAATAATGGCGTGCAAAATCGATTTATGGCAGTTTCTATCCACCACCACTACGTCACCT
>JANOYU010000081.1:0-5870 GCA_031429035.1 Methylophilaceae bacterium | reverse complement strand
TCGCCATGCCCTCCACTGTGGGGCGAATCACTTCACGTAAGGCACGCGCGTGGATTTCTGGTGTGACGCATGGCGCAGGTGAGTAGGCACCCATGCCGCCTGTATTTGGTCCCAAGTCATAGTCTAAGAGTCTTTTATGATCTTGGCTGGTGGCCAGTGCAAGGATATTTTTGCCATCCACCATCACCATAAAACTGGCTTCTTCGCCCGTTAAAAATTCTTCAATCACTACGCGTGCGCCCGCATCACCTAACTTGTTGTCACTTAGCATGGCATCAATTGTGGCGTGTGCCTCGGCCTTATGCATCGCCACGACAACGCCTTTACCCGCCGCCAAACCATCGGCTTTAATCACAATCGGTGCACCTTGTGCAGTCACATAGTCATGCGCTTTTTGCGCGTCAGTAAACGTGGCATAAGCCGCAGTAGGAATGTTGTGGCGCAACATAAACGCCTTGGCAAAATCTTTGCTGCTTTCTAATTGGGCCGCGGCTTTGGTTGGGCCAAAAATCTTTAAACCCGCTGCGCGAAAAGCATCAACCACGCCTTGAGATAATGGCGCTTCTGGACCAACAATCGTTAGATAAATTTGCTCTTTTTGCGCAAAAGCCAGTAAATCTTGCACGCTGCTAACTGGCACATTCATCATGTCTGGATTGGTAGCAGTGCCCGCATTACCGGGCGCGACATACACACGGCTGACTTCTTTATTTTGTGCGATTTTCCAAGCAATGGCATGCTCACGACCACCACTGCCAATGACTAAAATTTTCATATAATTAAGAACCCTAAATACCGTGTTTCTTCGGTAGATGATTTTAGCAAACTTGAAATCACAAATTGTGATTTCAAACTAAAATTAATGCCTAAAATGCCGAATGCCAGTAGTAACCATCACCAAACCATGCTCATTTGCCGCGTTAATCACTTCTTCATCGCGCATGCTACCACCTGGGTGAATAACGCAAGCTGCACCTGCAGCAGCGAGTGCATCTATTCCGTCTCTAAAAGGGAAAAATGCATCCGATGCAACAACTGAGTTTTGCAAGCTTAAACCTGCATGTTGCGCTTTTATAATGGCGATTTTGGTGCTATCAATACGACTCATTTGGCCAGCTCCCACGCCCAAAGTCATACCATTGCCGCAAAATACAATGGCGTTACTTTTCACATATTTCGCTACGTTCCATGCAAATAGCATATCGGCCATTTGTGCAGGCGTGGGCTGTTTTGCGCTGATAATAGTTAAGTCAGATTCAGCAATTTCATGGTTATCTGCAGTTTGAATCAGCAAACCAGAGCCAACGCGTTTTGTATCGTGTGCATTGCGGCCTTGCTCCCAAGATGTGCTTCCACCAGCAGGCAGTGCAATTTTGAGCACACGCACATTGGCTTTTGCTTTTAGTAAATCTAGCGCATCGGCTGTAAAATCGGGCGCAATAAGCACTTCTACAAATTGCTTAGAAACGGCTTCGGCAGCAGCTTTATCTACCGTTACATTGAAAGCAATAATGCCGCCAAACGCAGAGGTAGGATCAGTTTTAAAGGCCTTGCCGTATGCTTCAAGCGCATCTTTACCCAGCGCGACACCGCACGGATTGGCGTGCTTGACGATGACGCACGCCGTGCTTGTAAATGATTTGACTGTTTCCCAAGCGGCATCCGCATCGGCAATGTTGTTGTAGCTTAGTTCTTTTCCCTGTAGCTGCTCAGCTGTCACTAAGCTGCCAGGCGCTGGGTAAAGGTCGCGATAGAACGCGGCTTGCTGATGTGGGTTTTCGCCATAACGTAAATCTTGCATTTTTACAAAACGGCCATTGGTTTGGTCAGGGAAGGCATTGCGGCTGCCGTCAACATTCAGGCTGCTTAAATAATCGCTAATGGCACCATCATAATTACTAATACGGTTAAAGGCAGCAACAGAAAGCTTAAATTTAGTATCGCTGGAAGCCTCGCCGCTATTGGTCTGCAGCTCAGTCAAAAAAGCCTCGTATTGGCTGGCATCTGTCAGTACAGCCACATCTTTCCAATTTTTGGCAGCGCTGCGCACCATGGCGGGACCGCCAATGTCGATGTTCTCAATTGCGTCTTCTAGCGTGCAATTGGCCTTGGCAATCGTCGCCTCAAACGGGTACAAATTGACTACTAGCAAATCGATATTCGGTATGCCTTGCGCTTGCATAGCTGCTACGTGTTCGGGTAAATCGCGGCGGCCGAGTAACCCGCCATGTACTTTAGGGTGCAGCGTTTTGACGCGACCATCTAACATTTCGGGGAAGCCTGTGTAGTCACTCACCTCAATTACAGGGATGTTGTTGTCACGAAACAGTTTAGCGGTACCGCCAGTGGATAAGATTTCTACGTTTAATTTAACCAGCGCAGAGGCAAGCTCGATAATGCCTGTTTTGTCTGATACGCTGATGAGTGCTCTTTTGATTGCGGCCATGTATAACTCTTAAAAAGTGATTGAATGCTACTGAAGGTTATAACTAATTTAAATGATACTCGGCCATTTTTTTGCGCAAAGTATTACGATTTAAGCCCAGCATCTCAGCCGCTTTGGATTGATTGCCGCCCACTTTATGCAATATATATTCCAGTAGTGGTTTTTCGATGCAACCCAGCACCATGTCGTAAATGGCGTGTGGCGGCTGACCATCTAAATGCTTGAAATATTCATCAAGCGATTTTTTAACACAGTCAGCGAGTTCGTTTGCCATATATTAGCGACTTATCTATCCGCCGCTGCTAAGCGGCGAGCGCCTCAGGTTCTACATCAGCAATTTCTTCTGCATACACCAAGCGCTCATTTTTAGTTTTCAGTTCGGCAAAAAAGTCGTTAATGGCTTGTTGTTGCAGTTCGATAGTTTGTAGCGTGTTCATGTTGTGGCGGAAGTTGGCCGAGCCTGCTAAGCCCTTGGTATACCAAGAAATATGCTTGCGCGCCACCCGCATGCCTGCAAGTTCGCCATAAAAGCCATATAAATCATTGATATGTTCCAGCATCACGGTGTGAATTTCTTCCACAGTAGGCGGCAATAAGTGCGCGCCTGTTTTGAGATAATATTCAATCTCGCGGAAAATCCAAGGCCGACCTTGCGCGGCGCGACCTATCATCACCGCATCTGCGCCGGTGTAATCCAGCACGAATTTGGCTTTCTCGGGGGTGGTGATGTCGCCATTGGCAATTAGCGGAATATTCACGGCTTGTTTAACCGCCGCAATCGTATCGTATTCCGCATCACCCATATACAAACAAGCGCGGGTGCGGCCATGCATGGCCAGTGCTTGCACGCCAATGTCTTCCGCCATTTTTGCAATCATTACCGCGTTGCGATTTTGCTTATCCCAACCAGTGCGAATTTTCAAAGTAACAGGCACGTCCACTGCGCCCACCACCGCTTTTAAAATTTGTGAAACCAGCGGCTCGTCTTTTAATAATGCAGAACCTGCCATCACATTGCAGATTTTTTTGGCTGGGCAACCCATGTTAATGTCGATAATCTGCGCGCCGTTATCCACGTTATAACGTGCAGCTTCTGCCATCATTTTTGGGTCAGCGCCCGCAATTTGCACCGAGATTAGGTCTACTTCGCCCTCATGATTCGCACGGCGGCGCGTTTTTTCGCTGCCATAAAGCAATGAGTTCGAGGTCACCATTTCAGAAACCGCTAGCCCTGCGCCCAGCTTTTTGCATAACTGGCGGAAAGGCCTATCTGTCACGCCTGCCATGGGTGCGACAACTAGGTTATTTTTTAAAATGTGACTGCCGATTTGCATGCGTTATTTTTAATGCCAGTATTGTTTTGCGGAAAGTTGCTTATTTTATACGCAATTAGAGTGACTTAATAGTATAAATTGTTTAATTTTTTAATCAAAAAAGACTTAATTTAAAGGCTCAGTTGAAGGACTGGTCAGGCGTTCTAGATTGGCTAACCAACTCATGGCTTGTTCGCGGCTGTCATTACACATCTCAGCACTGGGTTGTAAGCTGGCACAAAAAGCAGGGCGCTCTGGCTGGCCGAATATTTTGCAGCGGTTTTGTGTATCAAGTTGAATGCAGCGCATGCCAGCTGGTTTGCCGTTTGGCATGCCGGGTATTGGGCTGTTGATGCTCGGGGCAGTGCAGCAAGCGCCACAGTTAGGTCTACATTGCATGATTTAAGTCATTCATTATCAAGTAAAGTTAATTCAGATAAGCAATCATAAATTAGCCCGTCATTCAGGGCGTAGCGAAGAATCTAGATTTAGAAATTCCAAATTTAGAGTTTGTAACGGCACATTAATTCTTCGCTACGCTCTGAATGACGGTTGGAATTGAATGTTTTTTAAAACTATGAAGCCTTAAAGTCGAGCCAAACAAAACCCACTTTTTCAACACCCGTTTTTAAATCCTGCATAGCAAGCTTTACTTGCTCTGGTACACCTTTTGCACCCAGCTCGATTTGCCTGTTTGGTTTCAGTTTTGGCAGGCTGAATATTTTAATTTCTGGGTATTTTTGCAGCGTTGCATTCATTAAATCAATCAGCTGGCTTTCAATACCATCTGCCACAATAATCGATTGTTCCAAATATTGTGTTTGGTGAAATAAATGCGCGTAATGTGTATCCAGCACCCACTCCATCATCGGGTGCGCCATGGCAGGGAAGCCTGGTAAGAAATAATGTTCCTTGATAGAAAACCCTGCCACACGATTCACTGGGTTAGGAATCAAGTCTGCGCCTTGCGGAAAATCAGCCATAAACACTCTTTTGGGGTAAGCGCCTTCGCCAAATTGCGCCGCAATTTCTGCCACCGCACCCGCATGCCGCTCAATTGGTACGTTCAGTGCATCTGCCGCGCATTGCCGCGTGTAATCGTCTGGTGTGGCGCCAATGCCACCAAAGCTAAAAACTATATTTTCAATGGCAGCCTCACTTTTTGCAAAGCTGGTTTTGAGCGCAGTGGTGATTTGCGCTGGCTCATCACCCAAATACTGCGCCCAACTTAGCTGCAAACCGCGCGCAGAGAGAATTTCAATTGCTTTGCTTAAATGCCCATCTTGCCGCTTGCCAGAGAGAATTTCATCGCCGATGATGTAGATGCCGAGGGACTGTTGCAAATCAGATAGTAGCTATTTTTTTAATTACCTGGAAGTCACTACTGGACATAGGCTCAAAAGACTCCGGCAACCCACCACTTAGCTCAATTAGGACGCGTCTATTTAGTGGTACATTTGAGTCGTTCACCCTCACTACTTTTGCATTCAATGCGGAAAATTCAGGGATTGCCGCTAAAATATCTTCAATTAGATATCTTGGAGCCCACCCTACGAATTGATAGTCTGCAGTTGATAGCTGAATTGCTAGCTTAGTTGCAGGGTTGTTTAATTCCAGTGAAATTCGAAGTTCGTCTTTTGAGGTTAGAGATAAGCTACGTTTTTGACCTTCTAAGCTTACATGACTGAGGCCATGTAAAAAAAATCGACAGGAAAAGGTGTTGTCAGATTTTTTTTCAATTTTGGGGAACACTTCTAAATTGTCAGTTTGGCGTTCTCCCCCAGAAATTGCTAAGATTTCAATAGGATTTGACGATTCAGATTGAATGTCTAAGCTATGTAAATACTCAGAGAAATCTTTGCGAGAAGAGCCTAATACTCGATTGCTAAATAAAGGAAAAAGTTCGGATGCTTCATACTTTTCTTCAAAGCTTGGGAAAGATAATAATGGTTGAAACCCAATCTCTTTCTGCGCGCGCAGAGCACCATTCGTATATTGAAATACGTAATAATCTTTTGCAGTATTCGCATTTAATAAGCCAATTGGAAACCAAGCTCTTGACGGTGCTTGCCAAGCTAAGAATAACGATTTCATTTTACTAGTTTGCATAG
>JANOYU010000080.1:0-16179 GCA_031429035.1 Methylophilaceae bacterium | reverse complement strand
TGATCGTCGTGAAATTCGCGAGTTGGCGATGGCGCTAGATGACATTATTGACTTTATGGAGGACATTCCACAGAGCGCAAAAATTTATGGCCGCAGCAGTTTTACACCAGAGATGGTGGCGCTAGCGCAAATTTTATTGCGCGCCAGTGAAAAAGTGCGCGATACCGTGCACATGCTGTCTGACATGAAAAACGCGGATCAAATTTTAAAAACCTGCGAGGAAATTAGCGCCATTGAAGGTGAAGCCGATCACGTGATGCGCGCTGGTATGTTCCGCTTGTTTAGTGAGGAAACTGACGCGCGCACGTTGATACGATCGCGCGAATTGTACGATTTATTTGAGGACGCGGTAGATAGCTGCGAGGACGTTGCAGATGTGATTCACGGCGTTGTGCTAGAGCGCATTTAAGGGGAATCGCATGGAACACGCAATTCTCATTATGTGCGTGCTGGTGGTTGTCGCTCTCATATTCGATTTTATGAATGGCTTTCACGATGCGGCAAACTCCATCGCACTCATGGTTTCTACGCGCTTGCTCACACCGCAAGCGGCCGTATTGTGGGCGGCATTTTTTAATTTTATTGCTTTTTTAGTGTTTGGCACGGCGGTGGCAAAAATGGTTGGCAAAGGCTTGATTGACCCTAATATTGTCAACAACGCAGTGATTTTTGGTGCGCTATGTGGCGCCATTACTTGGAACATTATTACTTGGTGGCTGGGCATTCCATCATCGTCATCACATGCATTAGTTGGTGGCTTGGTGGGCGCAGGCGTGGCAAAAGGCGGTACTGCGGCTATTATTGCAGGTGGCCTTATTAAAACTTCAGTTTTTATTATCATATCGCCCATGTTTGGCATGCTGGTGGCTATGTTGCTGATGGTGTTGGTACTATGGATTGTAGAGAAGCGCTCGCCCTACCCAACCGAGCGCGTGTTTAATAAACTGCAGTTTGTGTCATCATCACTTTACAGCTTGGGTCACGGTGGTAACGATGCACAAAAAACCATGGGCATAATTACCGTATTATTAGTCGCCAATGGTTACCAAACAGGCTTCGAGATACAATTTTGGGTAATTATTTCGTGCCACTTAGCCATGGCACTGGGCACCTTATTTGGTGGCTGGCGCATAGTGCGCACCATGGGCATGGGCATTACACGAATTCGGCCAAGTGGCGCGTTTTGCGCACAAACATCTGGCGCTATTGCCTTATTTTTAGCCACTTATCTAGGCATCCCCGTATCCACTACTCACACCATAACTGGCGCGATTGTTGGTGTTGGTTTATCACGTCGCGTTTCTGCTGTGCGCTGGGGTTTGGCATCACGCATTGTGTGGGCTTGGGTACTCACTATTCCGTGTTCTGCATTAATCGCTGCAGCGGCTTATTATTTTGGCAGATCATTTTTATAGCAGTTTCTTTACAGTAACTTCAGTGTTTAAACTGCGCTAATTTTGATGTTTGCTGATATTTCTCTAAATGATAGCCAGATTGCACAGTACGATAAAAATTGAGCATTTGGTCTGCTTTAGCGCTGGCAGACCAATGTTGCAGTGCATAGCTTTTACCTACATCACCCAAAATATTCAGTGCCATTGGGTTCATCAGTAACTCAATCACTTTTTGTGCAAATTGCTTTTCATCTTCTATTGCAATGTGCGCACCTTGCCCCTCAACCAATATAGATGCGGTTCCCAGCTCGGCAATCGCCACCACGGGCGTGCCTTGCGCCATTGCTTCAAGCAGCACCAAACCTTGTGTTTCACTTTTGGAAGCAAATACAAAAATATCGGCTGCTTTATAACAGGCATTCAGTTCAGTGTTTCTATCTAAATAACCAATAAACTGTACGTTTTTTTCAAGGCCTAATGTGTTAACCAATGCATGCAAGCTGGCTTCTGCTGGCCCTTCGCCAGTAATCACAAACAAAATTTCTGGCTGCTGCTGCGTTAATTGCCTTAACATTTTCAGCAAAAAACTAATATTTTTTTCATGCGCCACGCGTCCCACGTACAGCAACATTTGTTTGCTTAACGCGATATTGTATTTTTGCCTAAAAGCATCGCCATCTGCCTGTACAAAACTGCTAGCCTGCAAGCCAGTGGCAATCACCTCAGCTGGCGCAGTTACGCCATATTCACGCAATACATCTAGCATAGGTTTTGATGGTGCAATAATCGCATCTAATTGATTACACTGTTTTTTTGAGATGAATCGCGCTAGATTTTTAGCCATTCCTTTTGGGATGATAGGCAAGTAATGGTGTAAGTAATCCTCAAAAAAAGTGTGGTAGGTTTCTAGCACAGGCAAACCTAATTTTTTTGCAATTTTTAAACCGGCAAAGTGCGCAATAAATGGCGTGTGAATATGCACCAAATCAAACTTTTTGCGCATTAACATTGGTATCAAGCGCATAATTTCGCCATACTTCATCAGCTTATCTTCGGGGTCAAAATAAATGCTGCGCGCTGCTACCCGCGTAATCCAAACTTCATCTTCTGTTTTAATGCCGTAATCTGGCGCAATTAAATGTACCGTATGGCCCAGCTTTTGCAACTGCTCGGTAAAGGTGCGAACGGAAGTAGAAACACCATTCACTCGTGGAAAATAAACATCAGAAATAAGTAATATATTCATTTAGTTAGCTCTAATTAATTGGCTAAACTTTAACTTTTAAATATGTCAGTTATATGATGAAAATGAGAAAAATTTTCATGCAATTGTCATCAATTAATCACACCAAGTTCATTCTTGCAGTTGATACTTCGTCGCATGAAAATGTCCTTCATACGTAAGCTGGTGTGGGCAATACCCATCAGCTTTTATGCGCTAGACGCCAATGCCTGGGGCTTGTACACGCACATTTATTTCTCGCAATATTTGTTGTTGGCTGCGCCGCTATTGGGTGCAAAACAACTGTATCCAAAAATTATTCAGGCCATTAAAAAATACCCTGCGTTAGTATTAGCAGGTGCCTGTTTGCCTGATTTGGCCATTGTTTCTAAAACCTTTAATAGCACGCACCAATGGCGCGTATCTGAGCAAATGTTAGCCGCCGCGCGCACCGAGCAAGAAATAGCCATTGCCGTGGGTTACACCAGCCACTTATTTGTTGATGTGATTGCGCATAATCACTTTGTGCCTGCGCACGAGGCCAAATGGGAAAATAAAAATATCCTCACACACATTGCATCAGAATGGGCGATGGATGCATACGTTGCCAGCGATTTAAAACACAAACCGCATCAACTAATTCGTGTGAATTTAACCGTGCTATCTGAATTTATTGCACCTATTTTTAAAGTGCCCGTAGAAACCACAAAGGCTAATTTAAAATATTTGGCATTTTGCGATCAGCTGCTGCGCATCACCCAACTTGCCCCCACGATTTTATGGGTGCTTAAAAAACGCGATACGGAATTTATTAAAAATCTGAACTATTACTTAGCCAAAACTGAGCATGCTTTAGGCCAGTTTCACCACGCATTGCAAGGCAAGCGACCAAACTGGCAGCCTGAATTGCACAACCTAACCGTGGATGAATTGATTGCTTGGCGCGCGCAATGTTTGGGCGATTTGCGCTTGCACATGCTGAACCCAGTGGATTTTTATCACGCCAGTGAGAAAATCTCAGCTAGCCATTAAACTAAAGATACATAAACTAAAGATACATAAATTAAAGATACAAAGCTAAATTAATCGAAATGGCTGCAACCACATAGCCAATAGCCGCGCCAGCTAATACATCACTCGGGTAATGCAAACCCAAAATAACGCGCGACATGCCCACCATGACGATAAACGGCATTAAAATAATCGACAACAGTGGAAAATAAAAAAGGGCCACCAAACCAAACGCAACTGCATGTAAAGTGTGCCCAGAGGGGAAGCTAAAGCGATCGAGCGGCTTACCTGTAACAAACACATCTTGATGCACCTGATAGGGTCGTGGCCGATGCGTTTTGTGTTTAAGCCATTTATACAATAGCGTGCCAGTGAGGCCAGCAGCCAGCATATGCAGCACAGGTTTAATGCCTTCGCCTTGCTCCACCGCCAAAATACCTAGCATTAGCGCGTACCAAAACATGCCATCACCCATGCGACTGATGACGCGAAACCAAGTACGAATAAGCGTGTATTGACTGGTGTGACTTACCGATACGCACAGCGCGCTATCCCACGCTTGCATACGATTGAACATTTGATTCATACGCATATTGTTACCTCGCAGTTTTTGTTAGGTAATTTTTCATATTGCTAGGTTGCGCGTGAAAGATGACAGTTTGATTGTGGCTAGATGAAGTTTTTGTGACCTAAGTTATTGATAAATAACGATTTATACCGTTATTTTATATTTTGAACGAAATAAAGGCTTTATTGGGCATGCTCTGAGAGGCAATATCTATGCGGCTTACAGAGCATTTGTATTTAGTACGTATGGTTTAAATAATTAAGTTTTACTAATTACGATGTTTTAGCTTTAAAACTAACACCATGCACGCCAACAATAAGGTCGCAATGTTGGCTATTAAAACAGGTAGGCTATTAATTTTAAACCCATAAATAATCCAACCCAACACGCCTGCCGTAAATAAGCTGTACATGGGCAGCGAAACGCCCGATAAATCGCGGGTTTTCCATGAGTGTAGCGCCTGTGGCACAAAGGCAAATGTCGTTAAAAATGCCGAGAAATAACCGATAATTTCTGTTGTATTCATATTTTTATATCTTGTTAATTAAAGTACTTTAGAAAAGTTATTGCAAATTAAAAAATTATAACGCCGTTATGCGCAGGGGAAATTATTTTGGCTAGTTTTATCTAAAATACCCACCTATTTTGAAGCTTTACAGCCGCATCATCTGAAGTGTATTTCATATAATTTTTAGTTATTAAAATATAATTACAAATTATTTATTGATATAAAGAAGCTTGCGTAGAATCACCGTTTTAATATTAAATACCTGCAATGAAAATACGCCGCCTAGACTTAGATAACCAAGACATTAGCCAGCCGCACATTGAGTTAGGCTTGCCACCAGCAGAATATGATGTCACGCACGCTGCTGAACATCCGCTATTAAAAATAGCCAGTTACCTAGTAGTTGCGGTATTAACAGGTCTTATTTTCTATTTTAGCTATCAAGTGTTTTTTGGCGATAACAAACTAAGCGGTACTGAGATTATTGGCAACGCTTTACGTGACCCGATGTTTTGGAGCGCAGTTGCGGTTGGGCTTATTGCACAAGTAATTGATGGCGCGCTTGGTATGGCGTATGGCATTACCGCGAGTAGTTTTTTATTAGCAGTTGGCGCATCACCCGCTATGGCTAGTGGCGCAACACATTTGGCCGAAGTTTTTACCACTGGCGTATCTGGCGTAGCACACTTAAAAATGGGCAATGTAAATAAAAAGCTATTCTTTAGTTTGTTGATTCCTGGCATTATTGGTGCGCTTATAGGCACTTATGTTTTGGGCAATATTGATGGCAAAGCACTTAAACCATACATTAGCGCTTATTTATTAATCATGGGTTTATATGTGCTTAGTAAAGCTTTTCGCCATATTCGTCCTAAGCATGAAATTAGCACCGCTAAAATTGCGCCATTAGCACTATTTGGCAGCTTTATGGATACCACTGGCGGTGGTGGCTGGGGGCCAATTGTGACGACCACTTTGGTTGGCTCTGGTCATGACCCAAGAACAACAATCGGCTCCGTCAATTTTGCTGAGTTTTTTCTAACGGTTACCACCGCTGCCGCACTATTTTCAATTTTAGACCACACCGTGTGGGTAATAGTGGCTGGCTTAGTAGTGGGTGGCTTGTTTGCTGCGCCTTTTGCAGCTTATATTACCAAACACATTAAAACTAAAACCTTGCTAATTTTAGTTGGCAGTTTAATTAGCGTTATTAGCTTATTTAATTTGTATAAAGCTTTTTAAGAATCAGCTTCAATTAACCAAATAAAATACGTTATTCAGCTATTTTTTTAACCACATCGGCAATTTCTTCTGCCAGCTTTTGCACCAATTTTGCGTCTTGGCCTTCTACCATTACGCGGATTTTTGGCTCGGTGCCCGATGCACGCAGTAAGACACGGCCAGCATTTTTTAGCTCAGCCTCGGCACTTTTAACGGCTTCTTGAAGTTGAGAGATATTCAGGTCTAACTTTTGTTTAGTTGTTACATTAATAAGCACTTGTGGAAACAGCGCCAAGCTTGATTCTGCCAGCGTTTTGCCGCTTTGTTTAAGCGCATGTAGCACTTGTAACGCCGAGATAATGGCATCGCCACTGGTGTGTTTATCTAGCGTTAAAATATGCCCAGAATTTTCGCCGCCTAGTTTCCAGTTTTTTTCATTCAGCAATTCCAGCACATATCTATCGCCCACTTTTGCACGCGCAAACGGAATTTGGTGTTTTTGCAGCGCGTGTTCTAGCGCTAAGTTGGTCATAAGTGTACCCGCTACGCCGCCTTTTAGCTTGCCTTTGGCGTATAACCCTAATGCAATAATGTATAAAAGTTGATCGCCATCTAGCAGGTTGCCGCTGGCATCCACCATCATCAGGCGGTCGCCATCGCCATCAAACGCAATGCCCATATCGGCTTTATGTTCTAGCACGGCTTTTTGTAGTGCTTGTGGATGGGTTGAGCCGACTTGCTCGTTAATATTCAAGCCATCGGGGCTATTGCCGATGCAAATAATCTCTGCACCAAGCTCGTGAAATACATCGGGCGCAACGTGGTAAGTGGCGCCATGCGCGCAATCGAGTACGATTTTTAGGCCGCGCAAATCTAAATTATTAGGGAATGTACTTTTGCAAAATTCTACATAACGGCCAGCCGCGTCATCAATACGCCGCGCTTTGCCCAGTTTGGCCGATTCCATCACTTGCATTGGTTTATCTAACTCAGCTTCAATCGCATGCTCGATGTCATCACCCAACTTGGCGCCTTGCGCAGAGAAAAACTTAATGCCGTTATCGTAATAAGGATTATGCGAAGCAGAAATAACAATGCCTGCTTGCGCCCGCAATGCGCGCGTGAGGTAGGCCACTGCTGGTGTTGGCATTGGGCCAGTCAGAAATACATCGACGCCTGCAGCCGATAAACCTGCTTCTAGCGCAGCTTCTAGCATGTAACCAGAGATTCTAGTATCTTTTCCTATCAACACCGCTGGGCGCGCGCCTTTAACGCCTTTTGTCGCTAGCACACGGCCTGCTGCATAACCCAAACGCATGATGAAATCTGGCGTAATTGGCGCCTCGCCCACGCGCCCACGAATGCCATCGGTACCGAAATACTGTTTTTTTAATGCAGGCTTGCTCATATTTATACTTTTCTCATTATTTTATTGTATTGCCGATACGACTTTTAATGCTTCCACCGTCGCTTTTACATCGTGCACTCGCAGTATTTTAGCACCCTTCATTGCCGCAATCACGCTGGCAGCAATGCTTGCATAAAGTCGCGCATCGACATCATTGCCAGTGACTTGGCCTAATATAGACTTGCGTGATAAACCCACTAGCAAAGGTTGTCCTAGCTCTGCAAAGCTTTCTAGCTCACGAATTAGTGTAATGTTATGCTCACGCGTTTTGCCAAAGCCAAAGCCTGGGTCAAGCAGAATATTCGATGCCCTGCAACCCGCATGGATACTGGCTTGTAGACGCACCTTTAAGAAGGCTTTTACCTCTTCTACCACATTATTATATTGCGGATTTAGCTGCATGGTTTGTGGCTTGCCTTGCATGTGCATTAGGCATACACCTACGTTTGCGTTTGCTACCACCTTTAATGCACCAGGCTCTTGCAATGCGCGTACATCGTTGACCATGCTGGCGCCCGCTGCAATGGCGGCTTGCATCACTTGCGGCTTGTAAGTATCAATAGAGATGGGAATGTTAATTTGATTAACTAGCGCTTCAATCACTGGAATCACGCGGTCTAGTTCTTGTTGCAAGCTAACTGGGGTTGCGTTGGGGCGGGTAGATTCACCACCAATATCTAGAATGCTTGCGCCTTCTTCTACCAATTTAAGTGCATGCGCAATAGCTAAATTAGTCGCAGCATATTTACCGCCGTCAGAGAAAGAATCGGGCGTAACATTGACAATGCCCATTACGCGGGGCGTTGTTAAATCGAGCTGAAATTTTCCGCAATCAAAAATCATGACTAATTATACTATAGCTGTTATAGCGACAAGCGTAAGCCATCATTGCTAAAATGAAGCGACGAAGCAATCCATATCGAATAAACTAAAATGCACTGGATTGCCACATCAAATTAAACCATTTGGTTCGCAATGACCAATAAAAAAGGCTAGAAATCTAGCCTTTTTTTATTACACTAAAATACTGATTAATTAAGTTTTAGCTGTTGGCTGCGGCACTGGCGTAGCACTGTTGCCAGACGAACCTGAATCGCTAGGTTTTACTTTTGGCTGGCGCGGTTTAGGCGCACGAACAGGAATGCTCGCCATAATGTCATTAATTTGGTCAGCATCAATGGTTTCATATTCCATCAGCGCCGCCGTCATTGCCTCAACCTTGTCTTTGTTGCTTTCTAACAAATGGCGTGCAATGCCGTATTGCTCATCCAAAATACGTTTAATTTCAGCATCCACTTTTTGCTGCGTGGCTTCACTCACCGTTTTGCTGCTCATGCTGCCAAAAAATGAGTCTTGCTCGTCACCCGCATACACCATAATACCTAGCGCATCGCTCATGCCATATTTGGTGACCATTGCACGTGCCAATTTAGTAGCGCGTTCAAAGTCGTTGCTGGCGCCTGTACTCATTTGATGCATAAAAATTTCTTCGGCAATACGGCCGCCAAACAATATAGAAATTTCTTCTAGCATTTTATCTTTGTAGTTGCTAATGCGATCAAACTCTGGCAACTGCCAAGTTAAACCTAGCGCCCAACCACGCGGCATAATGGTTACTTTATGCACTGGGTCAGCTTTTGGTAATAATTTTGCCACCACAGCATGGCCAGATTCATGATAAGCCGTGTTACGACGCTCTTCCTCACGAATCACCATAGATTTACGCTCTGGCCCCATGTAGATTTTGTCTTTTGCATCTTCAAAATCTTCCATATCTACCGTGCGTTTGCTACGACGTGCTGCAAATAATGCCGCTTCGTTTACTAAGTTAGCCAAATCTGCACCACTAAAACCTGGCGTACCACGCGCAATAATATCGGCTTTTACATCTGGGTCAATTGGCACTTTACGCATGTGAACAAGAAGAATCTGCTCGCGACCTTTAATATCGGGCAGGCCGACCATCACTTGACGGTCAAAACGGCCGGGGCGAAGCAATGCTTTGTCCAATACATCAGCCCTGTTAGTCGCGGCGATAATAATCACGCCGCTGCTAGCTTCAAAGCCATCCATCTCAACCAATAATTGGTTCAATGTTTGCTCTCGCTCGTCGTTACCGCCGCCAGTACCCGCGCCACGACTTCTACCAACCGCGTCAATCTCATCAATAAAAATAATGCAAGGTGAGTTCTTTTTAGCGGTTTCAAACATATCACGCACACGCGCCGCGCCCACGCCGACAAACATCTCGACGAAATCAGAACCTGAAATACTAAAGAACGGTACTTTTGCCTCGCCCGCGATAGCGCGCGCCAGCAAGGTTTTACCTGTGCCTGGCGGGCCTACCAGCAATACGCCACGTGGAATGCGTCCACCTAATTTTTGAAATTTTGTCGGCTCTTTTAAAAAATCTACTAATTCAACGACTTCTTCTTTAGCCTCGTCGCAACCAGCCACATCGGCAAACGTGGTTTGATTGCTGCTTTCATCTAATTGGCGCGCTTTGCTTTTGCCAAATGAGAATGGCCCGCCGCCTTTGCCGCCGCCTTGCATTTGACGCATGAAAAATATCCACACGCCAATGAGTAAAATCATCGGGAACCATGACATAAAAATATCCATCAGCAAGCCACGTTGCTGCTCGGCCTTAGCCTCGACCACTACATTGTATTTAAGCAGGTCGTTAACCATCCACAAATCATTGGGCGTATAAGTGCTAAATTCTTTACCATCTTGCGTTTTACCACGCACCACACGGCCATCAATTTGCACACTAGCAATACGGCCATCCTTCACCTCTTGCATAAATTGCGAATATTTGACTTGGCTTTCTTCTTTGCTTTGGTCTGTAAACTGCTTAAAAACAGTCGACAGCACCAGTAATACAACCAAAAATATTGCAATATTTTTTGCGATGTTATTCACAGCTCATTCCTTTAAAAACCAAATATTTTTACTACTTATAAACCATTTTAATTCTAAACCAATTTACAGCTAAACCTTGATTACTTTTTTCCTAAACCAAGTAAATACACTTCACTGCTTCTATCGCGGCTGGCTTTTGGTTTGCGCGTCACCACTTTATCAAACTGTTGGCGCATAGTTTTTACCATTTCATCAAAACCTGCGCCTATAAATACCTTGACCAAAAAGTTACCATTAGGTTTCAACCAAGTTTGGCTAAACTCTAAGGCCAACTCGGTTAAATACATGGCACCTGCTTGGTCTACGTCACTTATGCCACTTATATTGGGCGCCATATCTGCAATTACAAGGTCTACTGGTTTATTATTTAATGCTGCTTCCAACTGCTTTAGCACGGCTTCTTCTCTAAAATCGCCTTGAATAAACTCCACGCCAGCAATACCTGTCATGTCTAAAATATCTAGAGCAATAATTTTACCCTGACCTTTCAGCCGCTGCACCGCCACTTGGCACCAACTGCCCGGGGTTGAGCCTAAATCGACAATAGTCATGCCCGGTTTTATCAACTTATCTTTGTCATCAATTTCGATAAGTTTGTAAGCCGCGCGCGCGCGATAACCTTCTTTTTGCGCGCGTTTTACAAATTCATCATTTAGATGCTCTTGCATCCAAGCTTTGCTGGTTCGGGTGGGTTTCATGCGCTAATTAATCTTGATTAAATTCTTAGATGCTATTTTACGCGTTATTTATTGTTTGCTTGTTGCAATAGAATATTTGGCGTGGGAATGCAAAGAAGTAGGAACTAAAATAAACTTATTTTTAAATCACTTTTTTGCATGAGAGAAAAACAACGCCCTTCACGTATGAATAACCAGCTTTAGCTGGTGTATTCTGTGGGGACAACCCTTGCGGTTACAAGCCAGTATCTATGTGGCTTGCAGGACAGGTAGTTTGATGTTGAGATTTAAAACGACCAAATTAAGATAAATTAATCGTGTTCTGTCCCCTATTATTCTTAATTTATTTAAATACTTTCTTTAATTTCTTGTATTACGGATATTAGTAGAGTTTCTAATGAATGCGTTGCTTGACTTTTTTCTAGCATTGCTAATAGCTCTATTTTTAAATCGTCAAAATAATCTTGATGATAATATAAGCTACCGAATTTATCTTCATCATCAAAATACAAATAGCCAGCTGCATCAAATTCGTCGCCTAATCTATATAGACCGAAGACTTTGTATTTACTATTTAAAAATTCGAGTTGAGTTTGTGTAAAAAATTCATCCTGTTCAAATTCATACCTGTCATTCCCCCAACTATTTAATATGGAGTGTATTAATCCGATTGAGGCTAATTTTTCATAGCCATCGGACATTTGCAATTGCCCTATCAATTCCGAGATAGTTGCTACAGCCAAATATTTTGATTCTCTGCCTTTTATAGTTGCGAGACCGCCCAGTGTGTTGTAAAAAACAGCTAAGTCTTCAGGAAGCTTTGTGCTGCATATGGCTTCTAACTGAGAGATATCTTTTTTTGAGATTGCTTCTCCAAATTGCATGCTGTAATTACCAATAACTGTGTTGAAGCTATCGCTAGTGAAAGCGTTAAACTGCTGTACTTTCATTTGTAAATTTTTAAAATCATCCATATTATTTGTCTTTAATTTTTATTCACAATAAATCAATAGGCTCACGATAATAGGGGACAGACCACGATTAATTTTCATCTCAACTTTCACTTAAGCCTTAATAATCCTTAAAATCTGCTAACTGCTTTATGTTAAAATACAATTTAACAAAAAGGATGTCAATGAAATTAACCACCAAACAAATCGCGCATTTACGCGGCATGGCGCATAGCTTAAGCCCTGTTGTGATGATTGGCAATAATGGGCTAACTGAAAATATTATTAAAGAAATTGAGCTAAATTTAAACTCGCACGAGCTAATTAAAATTCAGGTGGCGGGCGATGACCGTGATGCGCGCAAAGCCATGTATTTAGATATTTGCAGTAAAACTAATGCGGTTGCGGTGCACCATATTGGTAAACAATTGGTGGTTTATCGCGCTAGTGAAACCGTCAAAGAAAAAGCCAAAATCCACATTCCAAAACCATAGTGTAAAAACACCGAGAGAAAATAGATGCCCTGCAAGCCAGTATCTATGCGGCTTACAGACCATGCCTTACAAAGGCTTTGTACCAAACTTATTAATTATGTTTAATAATAGTTGGAATATCTTGGCAATTTATAATCAGCGCGTATTTATTTTCACTCTTGCCAATAATGGATATTGGCAGCGAAGTTTCACCGCCATTCAGCGAAATTCGCACTTCTAGCTGTTGGTTCTCAAACGTTTTCAGCTCTTTAATCAACTGCTCTACCGTTTTGCCACGGCCTGTGTAATCAGCATCTAAATTAATCATAATTCTATTAACGCGCTTTAAGCACCACCACAAAACCCAGCAAGCATTGCAGCAAATACGCCACGCTGGCCACGCCGTGCCAGGTTTTAAATCTATCCGCAAATACACTTTGCGTGATGTTATTTGCTAACGCATCGGCTTTTAATTGCGCAAGTATGGGCGCAATGCCAAAATGCCCAGCCAAAATAAGCAATAACATACCGAAAACTGCCCAAAAATAACCTTGTTTAAGCGCGCCAGTGCCGTAATCCAGCAAACGTTGAATCAGCAAATAGAACGCACTAGCCAAGCCAACATAGCTGACGATATTGAATAGTTTACCCGCTAAACTGCCTGCCAATTGTTTGTCTTGCAGCGTATCAAACAGCACATATGCCGTCAGCCCTGTCATCCATAACGCGCCTACCCACAGCGTAATTACAATTAAATTTAGGCGGGCAAACATGTTTAAATAACCAACATTAAATATATTGCACTTCTAGCACTTCTAACTCTTTAATGCCGCCTGGCGATTGCACTTCGGCAATATCGCCCTCACTTTTACCAATAAGTGCGCGGGCGATAGGCGAGCCAACAGAGATTTTGCCACCTTTAATGTTGGCTTCATCCTCGCCCACAATTTGGTAGGTTTTTGCGTCGCCAGAATCTAAATCCTCAAAACGCACTGTCGCACCAAACACCACGCGGCCTTCGGCATTCAGCGTTTTTGGGTCAATCACAAACAGATTCGATAATTTGGATTCCAGCTCGGCAATACGGCCTTCGATAAAGCTTTGTTTTTCTTTAGCGGCTTCATACTCGGCATTTTCCGATAAATCGCCCTGCGCACGCGCCTCGGCGATGGCTTGAATCACCTCAGGCCTATCTACACTGCGCAGACGTGCTAATTCTTCTTTCATTAGCGCTGCGCCAATAATGGTAACGGGAATTTGATTTAATGCCATACTGAAAACCTTTGATAAAAAAATAAACCACACCCAAAAGAGCGTGGTTTTAAAAAATTAAAGTTAAGTGTATTTTAAACTAGCTTTTTGTGCAAGTCTTGCAGTGATTCCACTGTTAACTCGTGCGAATACGACATTCCAATGCAAGCCGCCTTGGCGCCTGCCAAGGTGGTGTAATAAGCAACTTTATTTTGCAGCGCACTACGGCGAATCTCATAACTATCAACCACCGCTTTTTTATCTTCAGTCACATTCACAATAAAGCTAATTTCTTGGTTTTTAATCATGTCCACCACGTGCGGCCGACCTTCGGCGACTTTATTCACTGGCAGCACGGTTAAACCATGCGCCATAAGTGCTTTGGCAGTGCCTTTGGTGGCCACTAAAGTAAAACCTAATTGTGCCAAATCTTGTGCAATATCCACCACTTTTTGGTGATCTTCGTTACGTACACTAATAAACGCGCGGCCGCCCTTTGGCAGCTTGGCCGATGCACCTAATTGCGATTTTACAAACGCCTCGGCAAACGTCGCGCCCACACCCATCACTTCGCCAGTCGATTTCATTTCTGGGCCCAAGATAGTATCTACGCCTGGAAACTTGATGAAAGGAAATACGGCCTCTTTGACCGAGAAATACGGCGGAATCACTTCTTTAGTTGCGCCTTGTGACTTAAGCGATTGCCCCGCCATGCAGCGCGCAGCAATTTTTGCCAGTTGCAAACCGCAAGCTTTAGACACAAAAGGCACGGTGCGTGATGCGCGCGGATTCACTTCTAACACGTAAACTGTCTCACCTTGAATGGCAAATTGCACGTTCATTAAACCTTTAACACCCAGCGCCAGCGCCATTTGCACGGTTTGCGCGCGCAACACATCTTGTAGCTTTTTGCTTAAGCTATATGGTGGCAGTGAGCAGGCTGAATCGCCAGAATGCACACCCGCTTGCTCCACGTGCTGCATAATACCGCCGATTAACACATCCACGCCATCGCAAATCGCGTCAACGTCAATCTCTAGCGCATCATTTAAAAAACGGTCTAGCAACACAGGCGAATCATGCGAAACCTTCACCGCTTCGCGCATATAGCGTTCTAGCTGGCTTTGTTCGTGCACAATTTCCATGGCGCGACCGCCCAGCACATAAGAAGGACGCACCACTAGCGGATAACCAATCTCAGTAGCCGCGATTAACGCCGCTTCTGGCGTGCGCGCTGTGCGGTTGGGCGGCTGTTTTAGGCCGAGTTCATGCAGTAATTGTTGAAAACGCTCGCGGTCTTCAGCGCGGTCAATCGCGTCGGGCGAAGTACCGATAATCGGCACGCCGGCTTTTTCTAAAGCGCGCGCCAGTTTTAGTGGTGTTTGGCCGCCGTATTGCACAATCACGCCGACTGGTTTTTCTATGTGTACAATTTCTAGCACGTCTTCTAATGTGACTGGCTCAAAATATAGCCTGTCACTCGTATCGTAATCGGTAGAAACCGTTTCTGGGTTGCAATTGACCATGATGGTTTCATAGCCGTCGTCGCGCATGGCAAACGCCGCGTGCACGCAGCAATAATCAAACTCAATACCCTGGCCGATGCGGTTTGGCCCGCCGCCTAGCACCATTATTTTTTTCTTGGTCGTAGGCTGTGATTCGCATTCTTCTTCGTAGCTAGAATACATATACGCCGTATTCGTCGCAAATTCCGCTGCGCAAGTATCCACGCGCTTGTACACAGGGCGCACGTTCAGCGCTTGGCGGTAGGCGCGCACCGCGTGTTGGTCGGTTTCTAGCAGTGTAGCAAGCCTTCTATCAGAGAAACCACGGCGTTTTAGCTGAAACATTGCATCACGATTCAAGTCGGCAATATGCACGCCTTTTAGCGCAGCTTCGCGGTCGATAATATCTTTAATTTGTGCCAAAAACCAAGGGTCAATTTTGCTGATATTAAAAATATCTTCGTTGCTAACACCTAAACGCATGGCATCTGCCACGTACCAAATACGCTCTGGGCCAGGCTCGCCCATCTCTTTATGGATGCGATCGAGGTCTGTTGAAATCGAATCAAGCCCATCGACGCCAACTTCTAGGCCGCGCAAGGCTTTTTGGAATGATTCTTGGAAAGTGCGGCCAATCGCCATCACTTCGCCGACAGATTTCATTTGTGTGGTTAAACGCGAGTCAGCTTGCGGAAATTTTTCGAAGGCAAATCGCGGAATCTTGGTGACGACATAATCAATGCTAGGCTCAAACGAAGCAGGTGTTTGGCCACCAGTAATTTCATTCTTAAGTTCATCTAAAGTAAAGCCAACCGCCAGTTTCGCCGCTACTTTCGCAATCGGAAAACCCGTGGCTTTTGACGCAAGCGCAGACGAGCGCGATACACGCGGATTCATCTCAATCACAATCATGCGGCCATCGTCGGGGTTGATGGCGAACTGCACGTTCGAGCCGCCAGTTTCTACGCCCACTTCGCGCAACACCGCCAGCGAGGCGTTACGCATGATTTGATATTCTTTGTCCGTCAAGGTTTGTGCGGGTGCCACGGTAATTGAATCACCAGTA
>JANOYU010000079.1:0-5682 GCA_031429035.1 Methylophilaceae bacterium | reverse complement strand
TAAAAAACCTATTTTAACTACCGCCTCTGGCTTGGTCAGTGTGGCAGAAAATTCGCCTTATAGCGTGTGGCTGAATCGTTTTGCCAAAACTTTTCCCAATTCTGCTGGTGCGCATCGTATTAACTTTGCTGATGCTAAACCAGAGCACGCTGATGGCTGGCAAGAATGGCTGCCCGAGCACTTATTGGTAATTCCACTATTACATGACAACCAATTATATGGCCACGCCATGTACGCGCGCGAGCAAGCGTGGACAGATAACGAAGTGGCGCAGCTTGGCTATTTACATGGCAGTTATAGCTATTGCATGGCGGCTTTAAACAAAAAAAGTTGCTCATTTGGCCGCACATTTTTTAACTGGTTTAACCTAAAAACATTGGCAATTGCTGGCATATTGGCAGCCTTACTCATGTTGCTGCCAGTACGTTTATCTACACTTGCCCCCGCCGAGGTAATTGCGCTAAACGCATTTAGTGTTGCCGCACCCCAAGATGGCGTTGTGCATGCATTTGCCGTGCAACCTAACCAAACTGTTAAAACAGGTGATGTGTTATTTACGCTAGATGACACCTCGATTATGAATCGTTTTGAGGTGGCTGGTAAGGCATTGGCGACCGCTAAAGCTGATGCATTAGTGGCAGAACAACGTGCCTTTGACGACATGAAAGGCAAAGCAGAGCTAGCTGGCGCAATTGGCCGTATGCGCGAGAAGGAGGCTGAATTAGCCTCAATTAAAGCGTTGATGGCGCGCGTAGAAATTAAGGCAGAGCGCGATGGTATTGCTGTTTTTTCTGACACTAACGATTGGATTGGCCGCCCAGTACAAACAGGCGAGCGCGTCATGCAAATTGCCAACCCAGCCGATGCAGGTTTGTTGATGTGGTTGCCAGTAAAAGATGCGCTGAATATTGACGCTGGTGCGCCGATGAAGCTATTTTTGCATACCGATCCGCTGCATCCAATCGCCGCCAAACTGCAGCAAACCAGCTACCAAGCCAGCATGAGCCCAGAAAACATCTCAAGTTATCGGCTAAAAGGCGCGTTTGAAGCCTCAAAAAATCCACCACGCATTGGTTTACGTGGCACGGCGCGCATTTCTGGCGAGTGGAGCGTGCTTGGTTATTATCTATTCCGCAGACCAATCTCTGCCACGCGCGAGTGGCTGGGTCTTTAAATAAAGTTTGTAAATAAGGCCTATAAAAAGTCGCCATGCAGGCCGTTTCTTTAAATCCAACTCAACTAGATGCGCTGCAAGCTGCAAAGCCTGCAAAACCCACTTCGCCCAAGCCAACTAAAGTGCCGTTGTTGCGCGAAGAATTGCGCTTGATTCAAGCCGCCAATAACGCCGATGGCAGCCCTGCATGGATGATACAAGACCCAATTAATAATAAGTTTTATCGCATTGGTTGGCTTGATTTTGAGCTGCTGTTGCGCTGGCAACTAATTGATATTGCTAGCATTGTCGCTGATGTAAACAGTGACACAACCTTAGATGCTGATGCCGACAACGTGCTTGAGTTAATGGATTTTTTAAGCCAAAATAAATTGCTGCAATCTAATAGTGCCGAGTCGGTAAATCGCTTAATCACCGAAAAAAATAAGCAAAAACAAAGTGTTTTTAGCTGGTTAGTGCATCACTACTTGTTTTTTCGCATTCCTCTCATCAAGCCGCAAGCTTTGCTGGCCAACATCTTGCCTTATTTTCGTTGGCTATTTTCGCCTACTACAGCCTTTATTGTGTTGGCAATTACGCTCACTGGTTTATTTTTAGTGGCGCGGCAATGGGATGTGTTTAGCGCCACTTTTATAGAGCAGTTGACTATTGCCGGTTTTTTAAGCTACGGCATTGCGCTAATGTGCACCAAATTTTTACACGAGTTTGGCCATGCCATTACTGCTACGCGCTATGGCGTGCGCGTTGGGCATATGGGCATTGCTTTGTTGGTAATGTTTCCCATGCCGTATACCGACACATCTGAAAGTTGGAAGCTTAGTAACAACAAACAGCGCCTGCACATTGCGGCGGCAGGCATTATTACTGAGCTATGCTTGGCTGGCATTGCAACATTGGCTTGGAGCCTGAGCCCAGATGGCGCTGTTAAAAGCGCGCTATTTTTCCTTGCGACTACAAGTTGGCTGCTGACACTTGCAGTAAATGCCAGCCCGTTTATGCGTTTTGATGGCTATTTTATTTTATCCGATTTATTAGATTTTCCCAATTTGCATGAGCGATCTGGCGCATTGGCCAAAACCTGGTTACGCCGCAGCGTGCTAGGTGTGCGGGACGCTTGGCCAGAGGATTTTTCACCCAAAAAACGCCGCGCATTGATACTATTTTCGTGCATTACCTGGGTGTATCGCATGACGGTATTTTTGGGCATTGCTTGGCTAGTGTATTATTTATTTTTTAAAGTGCTGGGCATTATTTTGTTGGTGGTGGAGATTTTATGGTTTATTGCCATTCCCATTTGGCGCGAGTTAAGTGTATGGTTTAAAAGGAGAACGGAGATTAAATTTAATCGTATTATTTTAAGCTTTGGTTTAGCGGCTGGCCTAATAGCGCTAGGATTTATTCCTTGGCAGACCACCGTCAAAGGCGCGGGCTGGGTACATGCCACTAATCAGCATTATATTTACACGCCCACTGCAGGTAAATTAACTGCCATGACAAAAGCAGGCAAGGTACAACAAGGCCAGCAATTATTTGCACTAAACTCGCCCGATATTGCGCTAGAGGCACTTAAATCGCAAGGCTTAGCACAATCTCGCGAGGCCGAATTACGCAGTTTAAGCGGCATAGAAGATGGCGAATCTAGGCGTAGTACATTAGAAAATCAACAAGCAAAATTTAACGCAGAAGTGAAACTTTACAAAGATGAATTAAGCCGTATGGATTTAACGGCGCCATTTACTGGCGTATTGCAAGATATTGATGACACTATCAATATTGGCACCTGGGTCAGCCCCAAAAACGCGATGGCGGTGCTGGTAGACCCACAAAGCTGGGCTGTAGACGTGATGGTAGAAGAAGCTGAAATTAACCGCATAAAAGTGGGAGACAGCGCCAGCATCTATTTGCACGATGGCAGTTTTAGTAAGCTAGAAGGTAAAGTGGCTGCTGTAGATACCGCCAAAATAAACGCACTGCCACACCCCATGTTAGACGCACAACATGGCGGAAATATTGCAACACTAACTGGCGATAAAAACATACCCACACAAGGTTTTTACAAAGTACGCGTGCAGTTTAACCAACAACCAGCATTACAAAAAATGTCACTGGCTAATGTAAAAATAGAAACAGTCGCCAAAGCGTGGCTGCCGACAGTGTTTGAGCGCGTGGCAGCATTACTGGTACGCGAAAGTGGTTTTTAAAAGCTCAAAAGCTATTTTTAAAAACTAGTCGAGAGAAAAACAATGCTCTGCAAGCCAATATCCATGAGGGTTGCAGAGCATGTTGTTTGATGTTGTGATTAAAATGGCTAAAATAAGCTAAATTAATCGTGGTCTGTCCCCTATAATTAGATTTAGCTGCGCTATATGGTGTGGAAACAAAACGTTTGAATGAGCAAGTAAAGCGTAACATTGAACGTTTTCCGAAAGACTTCATGTTTCAGCTTACCGCCAATGAAAAAGCTGAGGTGGTCGCAAATTGCGACCACCTCAGCAAATTGAAGTTTTCTAAGGCACCAAAAAATGGGGTCAGACACGATTGTTTTGTTTTTTTCTGTAAGTTTAACCATGCTTTATACTAACTGAAAACTCTGTTTTTACGCAATCAATTAGTACGAGAGAAAAACAATGCTCTGCAGGCCAATACCAGAGCGGCTTGCAGAGCAGGCGAAATGATGTGCATTGTTTTATGCAAGTTTTATTCGATTATTCTTTTCACCAACTCTAGCCCAAAACCCACCCCAAAACCATTCACATCACTTTGCACTGCCCCCAGGCCACCTTTGCGATTGGTGCTAGATAAATCAGCATGGCACCACGCCACATCATTCTCAATAAACTTGCCCATAAAACGTGTGGCAAGCATGTGGTCGCCGCCGCCTTCTAGCGTGCATTGTTTTATATCGGCAATATCGCTGTCTAAATCACTATCCATGTCTTCTTCATAAGGAAAAGCAACAATACGCTCGCCCGCTGCAGTGCCCGCGCCTATTGCCTTGCAGGCCAACTCTGGGCGGTTGGCAATAACGCCACTCATACGATCGGTCACCGCAACCGCCATGCTGCCAGTGAGGGTTGCGTAATCTAAAATCACATCAGGTTTTTGGCGACTTGCCAATGTTAGCGTATCTGCCAGCACCATCCTGCCTTCGGCATCGGTATGCACAATCTCAATCGTCATGCCGTTTAGCGCAGTCACCACATCATTTTGTTTATAAGCTAGCGGCCCAATATGGTTTTGCGCAATGGCTAACCAGCAATCAATTTTTACAGGTAATTGTTGCATGGTTACCGCAGTTAAAACACCCAACGCCACTGCGCTGCCGTTCATATCTTCATGCATGCCTTGCATATATTTGGCAGGCTTTAAGTTGTGCCCGCCAGTATCAAAGCAAATGCCCTTGCCAACTAATGCAATGTGTTTTTTGGCACCTTTCGGGTTGTAGCTTAAATGTACAATGGCGGCATCCATCGGGTCGCTACCTTGCCCAACAGCATAAAAAGCACCGGCGCCCATTTTTTTCAATGTTGGCATATCAAACTCTTCATGCGCCCAGCCATGCGCTTTGGCCAGTATTTTTACTTTTTCGCGATAAATAGTCGGCGTTAACTCATTCGGCGGCAACATAGTTAAGCTGCGGCATAAGGTGTTGCCAGCTACGCGTGCATTCACATAGCCGTAATCATGTGCTGCTTTAAAGCCATGAATACTGATATTTTTCAATGCTTTATGCTTAGTCTCTTTTTTTCTGCTCGGTAATTCTGCAGCGTTCACGGTTGCCACATAATAGGCGGCGCAGGCGTTGGCCTCGCGCGTTTCCTCATCACCAAACACACAAATGGCTAAGTTTTCAGGCTGCTCGTCTAATAAGGGTTTTACCGCTTTTCGCAGTAATGTATGTTTTTGAAACATACTCAAATTTGCCGCCAACACCACAAAACTGGCCAAGCCACCGTTAGGTAAATCGGTTGTGACTGGGGTTTTATTCAAGTCTTTAAACTTGGCCTGGCTACGTTTAAGCTTAGCCGCCAGCACATCGGTAAAAGCATGCTTGTTTTCGGCAGCCTCATCCAACACAAAAAGTATGTGATTTTCAGTAGTTAGCGACTTTTCGCTACAAATAGCAGCATTTTGTGATAATTTTAGCGACATTTTACTTTTCCTAACTCTTATATAATATCTAAGACAAACCTAGCATAACTGCTATATTTTTCAACACTGAAACACGTTTTAACTTGACCAAAACCCCTAAAAAAGCCACACTACCAGCTTAATAGAACGAATTTCAGCCAGTTAGTTGCTTGCAATTATACCGCGACAAACTAATGGTGTTTAATTTTTGGAGTTTAAGCCTGCATGACTTTGAATCACGATACAGACATAAACGAAACGCAAGAGTGGCTAGATGCACTAGCCTCGGTGATTGAAAACGAAGGCACTGAGCGCGCACATTTTTTGCTTGAGGCGATGATAGACCAAGCGCGCCGCAGTGGCGCTAACTTGCCCTA
>JANOYU010000078.1:0-3107 GCA_031429035.1 Methylophilaceae bacterium | reverse complement strand
CTTTCTGGAATCATAGGCGAGAGTATAGCGCAAAAAAAATCGTGCAAAAAATCACGTTGTAATTATCTAGCAATCAATATAATCTAATTGTAGGTATGGCACATTGAAAGGTAAAAAATGAGCGCTACATCAATACATATCATGCACGGATTGCCTTGGGATGACGCAAAAATACAAGCAGCAGTAGAAAATGTGCGCCCAAATGGCTGCATTTCATTTAACCTTAGCCTAGAAAATTTGACTGTATTGCGTACCTTAAATGAGCGTGTATTTAAAGCACGGCCAGATTTAATTTTTGACATTTACAAAAACAGCAGAAGCGCGATGTCTGAGGCGGAATTGAACGAGTTAGCGCAAATGACGCACGTTAAAAAATTGTTTTTGCGTTGTGCTAACACTTCGCTCACTGCAATTGCCAATATGCAACAGCTTAACTATTTGCGGCTTGCGCCTTATAGACAACTAAACCTAGATTTTATGCACGTTTTAAAAAACTTAAATCATGTGCATTTGGCTGGCAGTTTTGTGGGATTAAATGTTCTACAAAATTGTAGCGCACTGGAACACATTTTCATTAGTGACCAAATAGATTCGTTTGCGTTTGTGAGCACTTTGCAAAAATTAAATAGTTTAGAAATTGATAGCTGTACGGTCACCGCAGACTATCGCCCACTCAATAAATCTTCGTTAAAACATTTAAGCCTGACACAAATTAAAAAAATGGATAACGTTGACTTTTTGGTCAATTTTAGTCATTTGCAATCTTTGCGCTTACACGCATCAATCATTCGACAGCTACCCAATTTAAGCAAGTTGGTAAATTTAACAGCACTAAAGCTTGAATATCTAAAAGCTTGGGAAAATCCTGACGCTTTACAATCACTAACTGGCTTGCAAGCACTAGAACTGGAAGAGATAAACCCAAAATTAATGGCGGAACAATTTTATTTTTTAACTAAAATGCCTTGCTTAAATTCACTGGATTATCGCTTTATCGACTTTGGCAAAAAACGTATTAGCGCATTAAATAGTCATTTTAAAATAGTGCAAAAAGAACATATATTAATACAAAACTAAGCCGAGAGAAAAATAGTGCCCTGCAAGCCAATATCCATGAGGCTTATAGAGCATCGAAATAAGATGAAGAAAAATTGGCATCAAAAAAGGAGCTTTCGCTCCTTATTTTTTACCGCATTTTTTAACTTAGTTTCACTTTGATCAAGCCAGAAACCTTGCCCATATCCGCCATGCCCGCCACTAGCGGCTTCACCAGCCCAACCACTTTGCCCATGTCTTTTGCGCCTTGCGCGCCAGAGTCAGTTATGACTTGGTCTATAATCGCGCTAATTTCTGCATCACTCATTTGTTTTGGCATGTAAGTTTGCAGCACGCTTACTTCATATTTTTCAATATCGGCCAAATCGGTACGGTTTGCTAATTCAAACGCAGTAATCGAATCACGGCGCTGCTTGAGCATTTTTTCAATCACCGTAATCACATCGGCATCAGTCAACTCAATGCGCTCATCCACTTCGCGCTGTTTAACCGCAGCCAGCAACAAACGAATAGCACCAAGCCGCGCCGTATCTTTAGCGCGCATGGCATCTTTCATTTGTTCAGTGATTTGGGCTTTTAAGCTCATGGTGAGGCTCATATGAGCAGGTTTAATTTGATTGGCTTAAGATTGTTGACTTATGTATTTGTCGAAATTGGCTGTGTAATCAGCGACATTTTCGGTTAACGCTAATTTGTATTGCTCAACAAAATAATCAATCGCTTTGGCTTTTTCTGCCTCAAACGCTTCTTTATTGCCGCATTGCGATGCAATCACAAACGCATTAAAGCGCGCTGAACTATATGCAAAACCAGCGCTCACTACGCCGCGGTCTGTATTGCTGGCTTGCGCATTGGCATGTGCCACAAAACTATCGGCTACGCGCCAAAAAGCTTCATCTGCCTTGGCTTGCGCTTCAGGTTTTGTATTGTTATCAGCCATTACTTGCCTTTAAATTAGAACAGTTACTTAGTAAAGTTTTGCTGGAAGCGTTTGGTTACGCAAGCGACGATATTGACGTTTAACCGCAGCAGCAGCTTTACGTTTACGTTCCCACGTTGGTTTTTCGTAAAATTCGCGCGCGCGAAGGTCGTTCAACAAACCAGTTTTTTCAATTAGGCGTTTAAAACGGCGCAGGGCAACGTCAAACGGTTCATTCTCTTTTACACGTACACTAGACATTAATTCTCTCTTATCGACTGTCGTTCAAATATGGATTTAAATTTTATGTATCTCAAATTAGTCGGCAAAACCGTTACAAACTTGAGAAAAGCCTAACATTTTAATCGTATAATGCTTTTTTTTCAATGTCTTTTATGCATTTGTGCAGAAAAGTGACATTAAGGCTGATTTTAGGATAAATTAATGTTTGGGTTTCATGTTAATACTGGGGTTTGAATCATCGTGTGATGAAACAGGTGTTGCACTTTATGACACCGAACATGGGCTGCTTGCACACGCGTTGCACTCGCAAGTGGAGATGCACGCAGAGTTTGGCGGCGTGGTGCCAGAGCTTGCCTCGCGCGACCACATTCGGCGCGCCTTACCGCTGACTGAATTAGTATTAAAGCAAGCCAACAAAACTTTAAAAGATATTGACGGCATCGCCTACACACAAGGCCCCGGCTTGGCGGGCGCGCTGTTGGTGGGTACTAGCATTGCGCAATCAATGGCTTTTTCGCTCAACATTCCCAGCGTTGGCGTGCACCATTTAGAAGGCCATTTGCTGGCGCCGTTACTAGAAGAAAATCCGCCACAATTTCCGTTTGTGGCGCTGTTGGTTTCTGGTGGGCACTCACAACTCATGCGGGTAGATAGAATTGGCGAATACCAATTATTAGGCGATACTTTAGATGATGCGGCAGGCGAAGCATTTGATAAAACTGCCAAATTGCTCGGTTTAGGCTACCCTGGTGGACCAGCGTTGGCGAAATTAGCAGACCAATCTAAAAATAAAGAAAATTCAGGTTTTAAATTACCGCGCCCAATGTTAAATAGCAAAGATTTAAACTTTAGCTTTAGCGGCTTAAAAACAGCGGTATTGACGCTAGTA
>JANOYU010000077.1:0-7492 GCA_031429035.1 Methylophilaceae bacterium | reverse complement strand
ATCGGACGGCAATGGCCGCACGCGTTTAGAATACAAAATCCCAGCACGCGGTTTAATTGGCTTTCAAGGCGAGTTTTTAACCATGACACGCGGCACAGGTTTAATGGCGCATATTTTTGACGAATACGCGCCAACCAAAGCTGATATGCCAGGCCGTCGCAATGGCGTACTCATTTCTGCTGAACACGGCGAAGCGGTAGCTTATGCGTTATGGAAGCTGCAAGACCGCGGCAAAATGTTCGCCGTACCAGGCGACAAATTGTACGAAGGCATGGTCATCGGCATTCACAGCCGCGATAACGATTTGATTGTAAACCCAATTAAAGGCAAACAACTCACCAACGTTCGCTCATCTGGCACCGATGAAGCGGTGCGTTTAATTACACCAATTGCACTCACTTTAGAATCAGCCGTAGAGTTTATTGATGATGATGAATTGGTCGAAATTACACCAAAAACCATTCGTATTCGTAAACGTTTCTTGCTGGAGCATGAACGTAAACGTTCGATTAAGGCTTAGTTTGTGTGATTAAAAAGGCCGCTGAAAAAGCGGCTTTTTTGTTGGCGGAAAGGTAGGGATTCGAAGCCTCGATAGGCTATTCACCTACGCCTGATTTCGAGTCAGGTACATTCAACCACTCTGCCACCCATCCTGAAAATATTATTTATGCTTACTATATGACTAAAATGCGATGTCATCTTCCCAACCTTCATTTTCGTAATCAGAAGGGCTGCTTTCTTGTGGTGTAGCAAAAAGACTTATAAGTCGCTCACCTTGTGCTAATAGATGGTCGTAAGTCATGATATTTATACCAGACAAACGTCTGTTAAGTCCGTGTAAGGCTCGCAGTTTGCTTTCCGTCCAATCATCAGAGCGCCCAATAACAATTGTTGCGCGAGGATGATATGCAACTATTTCTGGGTGGTCTCGAAGACCATTAGATGCTTCTTCATGGAGTACATCAAGATATCTGTGGCACTGTCCGATTGCTTTTGACACTTCAGAATGGAAGTAGAAGTTTTTATGTTTTTCGTCCCAAATGAGGACTTCCATGTTGGGGCGTTTCAATTCCACAATATCTCTATAACCTGCAATTACGTTTGGTAATAATAAATCGAGATGATCGCCTGGAGAAATTTCTCTAATTTCATCTCTAACAACATATGCATTACCAAAAGCCCAAGAGTGCTTTTCACACCAACTTTGGTATACAGCCTCAAGGTGTTCACCTTCGTTAAGTGAGGTTTTTAGCTCAATTACTGCTGCTCGCATCTCACTTAAACGAATAGCACCTCGAAATGCTGAAGAAAACTCAGCAGTTAGTTCTGTATTTTGCAGGTGAGTAAGAATTTCATTTTGACTTAGTACTTTTATTAAAGCTGTGGCAACTTTCGCTGGGTCATGAGTACCTAGTTGAGCCGTTCCTTCCGCAATCCTAATGAGCAGATAGTTACCGTCTTTATTCTCCTCTGCGACAGCAAAATGAGACTTAAGGCTGGTAAGGAGTTTCCTTGTTCCTGCTTCCGATAATGAAATAGATTTTTCTTCATTTACTTCCCAATCCATAGGTGGAGGGCGTTTTGAGTACGTAGTAATTTTAGCGGCTAATTCCGTATGGTCGCTGTGCGCAATATAGAACGGCACGAAAACTACACGCGTTCGCGAAGATTCATGAAGTAAAATAGGATCTCCATAGCTAACTCGACCAGATTTTGCTGGCCTGCGGGTTATAGAGCCTAACTGGTCACTTTCATTGGTCATAAAATTAGTCTTTGCAATCCAAATTAAATATACCTAAAAAATATTATTCTACACCCTGACTTGTTAAATAATCCTCATAATTACCCGTGAAATCGACAATGCCATCGGGTTTTATTTCCAAAATACGGGTGGCAATCGAGCTAACAAATTCACGGTCGTGACTCACAAAAAATAGCGTGCCTTTGTATTTATCCAGCGCGGTGTTGAGCGCTTCAATCGATTCCATATCCATGTGGTTGGTGGGTTCGTCCATCAGCATGACATTGGTTTTGGCCAACATCAGTTTGCCATAGAGCATGCGACCTTTTTCGCCGCCAGATAACACTTTAACGGATTTTTTAGTGTCTTCGCCGCCGAACAAAAGTCTGCCCAACATGCTGCGTACCGCTTGGTCGTCGTCGCCTGTTTGTCTTTGCAACGTCATCCATTCAAACAAGTCTTCGCCTTGCTCAAATTCGTATTCGTGATCTTGCGCAAAGTAGCCAATGGTGGCCTTGTCAGTCCATTTCACTTCGCCATGTTTAGGTTGTAAATCACGCGCTAGGCAGCGTAAAAACGTGGTTTTGCCAACGCCGTTTTCGCCTAAAATCGCCACTTTTTCGCCTGCTTCAAATATCAATTCCACATCGTTAAACAAAATTTTATCGAAACCGTGGCTGAGTTTTTTAAGCTCTACCGCGTTGCGATGCAGTTTTTCGCGCTCGTCATACTCAAACCGAATAAATGGATATTGGCGCGACGAAGGTTTAAATACTTCAATTTTAATCTTGTCGATTTGTTTGGCGCGGCTGGTCGCTTGTTTGGCTTTTGAGGCATTAGCCGAGAATCTACGCACAAAATCTTGCAAATCAGCCACTTGCTGCTTGGCTTTGGCGTTATCTTTGGCTTGCTGGTTGCGCGCGGCAATGCTCGCTTCCATGTAATCGTCGTAATTGCCAGGGTAAACCGCCAGTTTGCCGTAATCCATATCGCAAGTGTGGGTGCAAACCTGGTTTAAAAAGTGGCGATCATGCGAGATGATAATCATGGTGCAATCGCGGTTATTTAGCACATCCTCTAGCCAACGAATGGTATTGATGTCCAAGTTGTTGGTCGGCTCATCCAGCAGCAAAATATCGGGGTTGGCAAATAGCGCTTGCACTAACAATACACGCAGCTTCCAGCCAGGTGCAACAGCGCTCATCGGGCCTGTGTGTTGCTCTATGGGTATGCCAACGCCAAGCAATAGCTCGCCCGCGCGCGCTTCGGCGGTGTAGCCATCAAACTCGGCAAACACGCCTTCTAGCTCGGCAGCGTGCATGTAGTCGTCTTCTGTCGCTTCTAAATTGGCGTATATACCGTCGCGTTCTTGCATGGCCGCCCACATTTCGGCGTGGCCTTGCATCACCACATCCAGCACGCGTTGCTCTTCGTAAGCAAATTGGTCTTGGCGCAAAAACGCCATGCGCTCATGATTATCCAGTGAAATATTACCGGCGCTTGGCTCTAATTGGCCAGCTAAAATCTTCATATAAGTCGATTTTCCGCAGCCATTGGCGCCGATTAAACCATAGCGATTATTATCGCCAAACTTGACAGAAACGTTTTCAAACAATGGCTTAGCGCCAAATTGCATGGTGATATTGTTGCTAATTAACACAGAGATACCTTAAAAATAAAATATTAAAAACTTAAAATTTGTTGTAGAAAACTACTTCATTCATATCTAATTGCCCTGCACGCGGCGCGGCCTGTTTGATTGCTTTGCCGACGGTGATAAACATGGCTGGCGTGTGGTCAGCAGGCAAGTTGAGCAATTTGGCCACCGCATCAAAATCAAAGCCATCCATCGGGCAAGTGTCATAACCCCTCTCTTTTGCGGCCAGCATAATGGTTTGCGCCGCAATACCGCAGCTGCGCATCACTTCGTCGCGCTGGGCTTGTGCATTATTTTCGTAGTAATGGCCGATGGCAGGCACTAAATAATCTTGCACAGCTTGTGGCGCGTTAGCCCAATAGCGTTGCGGATTTTTTGCCCAAGCTTTTAAGTCAGCTGTCATAACGATTAACAACGAAGCTTCTTCTACTTGCGCTTGATTCCAGCTAACTGCGCGAATTTGTTGGCGCAGCACAGGGTCGGTGACCAGTACAAAGCGCCAATGTTGCACATTAAACGCGGTGGGCGACAGCATTGCTAGCGCCATTAGTTTGGCGATTTCTTGCTCGGTTAGTTTGTGGTGCGTGTCGTAATGCTTAATAGAGCGGCGGTTTACTATAGCTTCTGTAACATTCATATTTCACTTTTTACTTTCAATAATTAATGCTGATAATCTCTAATATGGTGTTACCTAAAGGTCGCACCCAGACGACACTGTCACCCATTTTTTGGCCAATTAATGCTTTCGCCAGTGGTGATGTCCAACTGACTTTGTGTAATTTTATATCGGCTTCGTCTTCACCCACAATTTGGTAGCAGTGCGTGTCGCCATTTTCATCTTCTACCGTCACCGTGGCACCAAAAACAATGTTCTCTTGAGCAAGACTGGAAGCCGCACCAGTATTGGTCTGCAGGGCATGCTCTAAACGTGCCGCCACATACCTTAGATCTCGATTTGCAATCGCTAATTGCTGCTGCGCTTGCTGATCATCTTTATTATTTTTTAATTCAACTATTGCTTCTTCTAGCGCAACCGCCTGTGCTTGCAATTGTGCATAGCCTTTGGCAGTTACATAATTAGGGTGCGCACTAATTGGGCGCTCTGGCACGTCGGTACCAGCGTGTTCTAGGTCGTCCTCTTTTACAAATCCTCGGCTCATCATATCAATAATAAAAGCCGAGCAAGCTCGGCTTTTATTATTTTTATTGATTAAATATTATCAATAAATTCTAGTGCCACGCCGCTCGCAGTGGCTAAATCTGCCAACACTTTTTGCGTTTCTTTACTGCCGACTACAATCGCTTTGCTGCCGTTAATTTTATCTTTGCCCGTTTTAAGTGCTTGCGCCAATGTGCTAGCCGTTAGCGATTCGTCATCTCCCGCTACTACTACGGTTGTGGTTTTTAATGCTAAAGCACTGTTAACGGCAACTACATCAGCATTGTCTATGCCTTCTTCAACCGCACAATTGGCTAGCCTTGGCGCGACAAAACCCTCTGGCGCCTCAATAAATACCAATGTATTTGCCGTAGAAGCATACTTTGCGTTTACCGCATCATAAATTTTTTGCGGATTAAGCGCACTTGCGTGTTTATCGGTTGCACAGGCGGTTAGTGTTAGTACGCTCAAGCTTACAATAAATAAATTAATTTTTTTCATGATAGCTCCTAAAAAATCAGACTTTAATCATAACATAACAGCTTTTGTAAGTGCTTGATTAACCAATGCATAAAACGTAAAAAACTATTACATCAAGTGAATATTATTCCCACTCGATGGTGGCGGGTGGCTTGCCAGAAATATCATACACTACACGGTTAATGCCGCGCACTTCGTTAATAATGCGGTTAGAAACACGGCCTAGTAAGTCGTAGGGCAGTTCTGCCCAGTGTGCAGTCATAAAGTCTGAGGTAACTACAGCACGCAAAGCCACCACATAATCGTAAGTACGGCCATCGCCCATCACGCCAACGGATTTTACAGGCAAGAATACGGCAAAAGCTTGGCTGGTGAGTGCGTACCAGCTTTTGCCAGACTCCTTATCTATCGTGTTGCGTAATTCTTCAATAAAAATCGCGTCAGCACGGCGCAATAAATCGGCAAATTCGGTTTTCACTTCGCCCAAAATACGCACGCCTAAACCTGGCCCGGGGAAAGGGTGGCGATATATCATGTCGGCTGGCAAGCCAAGCGCAACGCCAAGTTCGCGCACTTCGTCTTTAAATAAATCACGTAGGGGTTCAAGTAGTTTTAGGCCTAATTTCTCTGGCAAGCCGCCAACGTTGTGATGGCTTTTAATGGTGACCGCTTTTTTGGATTTTGCGCCGCCTGATTCAATCACATCTGGGTAAATGGTGCCTTGCGCTAGCCATTTAGCGCCCTTATGACCTTTATCGCCAGCTTTGAGTTTTGCCGCTTCGGCTTTAAATACTTCGACAAATTCGCGGCCGATAATTTTACGTTTAGCCTCTGGCTCACTCACACCCGCCAAATGCCCCATAAACTGTGCCGTAGCATCGACGCGAATGACATTAACGTGCAAACGGCCAGCGAACATATCCATCACCATGTCGCCTTCATTTAGACGAAGTAGTCCGTGGTCAACGAACACGCAAGTGAGCTGGTCGCCAATCGCGCGGTGAATCAATGCCGCCGCAACGCTAGAATCCACGCCGCCTGACAGGCCGAGTATGACTTCTTCATCGCCGACTTGTGCCTTAATTTTTGCGACGGCTTCCGATATATAGTCGCCCATAATCCAATCGGGCTTGGCCTTGCAAATATCTAATACAAAGCGCTCTAACATGGCTTGGCCAAGCTTTGTGTGCGTCACTTCTGGGTGAAATTGTACGCCGTAAAATTGGCGATCTTCGTCCGCAAAAGCGGCAATTGGTGTGGTATCGTTGCTGGCGATGACTTTGAAGTTTGGCGGCAATTCGGTCACTTTGTCGCCGTGGCTCATCCAAACATCAATCAGGCCGTGGCCTTCATTGTTGGTTCTATCTTGAATATCGCGAAAAAGTGCAGAATGGCCGCGCGCGCGAATTTCAGCGTAACCGAATTCACGCTTAGTACCAGCTTCTACCTTGCCGCCAAGCTGTTGCGCCATGGTTTGCATGCCGTAGCAAATGCCTAAAACGGGGATTCCCAATTCAAACACTGCTTGCGGTGCGCTGTCTGCTTCTTCTTCATAGGCGCTTGCGTGGCTGCCACTTAAAATAATGCCGTCAGCGCCGAAGTTGCTTACAAACTCATCCGACACATCGCAAGGATGAATCTCGCAATACACATGCGTCTCGCGCACGCGTCTTGCAATCAGCTGCGTGACTTGCGAGCCGAAATCGAGGATAAGGATTTTTGAGTGAGTAGTCATAGGGGCTAGGGGCTGGGTTCTAGGGGCTAGAAATTAGGGTGCGATTTTGGCTTTAAGCGACTTTTGCAAGCCACGTAACATTCGACCAATTTCGCCAGTTTTACCTAATAACTCGCCCATCTTTTCATTATTTAAAAATTGTAATTTATTTGCAATCACTAGCTGCGTTTCAACTTCTGCCAGTGAGCCTAGCGCGATTGAAATAAACCGTAAATATTCTTTCGTAGAGTCTCGGGCATGACCTTCAGCAATATTTGAGGGCACAGAAACGGCGGCTCTTTGAATTTGACTGGCTAAACCAAATAGCTCAGATTTGGGGAAGCTTGAAGTTAAAGCGTAAATATTTACAGTTAAATCAATAGCTTGCTGCCAAACCAGTAAATCTTTATAACTATTAACAATGCTCACAAATTAATCCCTAAATCCTAGCCTCTAGCCCCTGCTAACTAATCAATTCTGTAATTTGGTGCTTCTTTAGTAATTTGCACGTCATGCACATGACTTTCGCGCATGCCCGCACTGGTGATTTGCACAAACTCAGCCTTTTCACGCATCTGCGTAATATTGGCTGCACCTACGTAACCCATTGATGCGCGCAAGCCGCCCATTAATTGGTGAATAACTGCCAAGACTGAGCCTTTATAAGGTACACGGCCTTCAATGCCTTCTGGCACAAGCTTGTCTGCATTACCATTATTGTCTTGAAAATATCGATCAGAA
>JANOYU010000076.1:0-6236 GCA_031429035.1 Methylophilaceae bacterium | reverse complement strand
ATTAGAGGCACCGCCGTTTATGCAGCCGTTACGCCGCAACAACTATACACTTGCACTTGTTACGGCCATACCGATTTAATTGTGGGCTTAGATAAAACCGACGTGATTGCAACACACCATAACGCGCATGTGGTGACTACTGGTAAAGATGGTCATGCCAAAATGAAAGCATTTGAAGTGCAAGACCACAATGACGACGAACTGAGAATGTTAGAAGCGTTAGTTGGCAGAAAGCCAATTTTTGATGCTTAATTTTGCTTTTTTAATGCGACTAGTATTTTAAAGCGACTAGTATATTTCTGACTGGGGTAGGAATGGCTGCCTCAACTGCCTCACTAATTGGCAACCAAATATTGTTAGATTGATTTAATTGCGGTTTCTGGCTAATCACCTGCAACGGTTGCGGGTAAATAGCCAACTTAAAATGCGTAAACGCATGATTGACGATTGGTAGCGTTTCTTCTGCCTCGCTAGTCATGCCAAACTTGTTAAAAGCCACCTCAGTAGCAATCTCAGTCACATCAATTTCAGGCAAACTCCAAAGTCCAGCCCAAATGCCTGTTTGTGGGCGTTTTTCTAATAAAACTTCACCAGCTTTTAGTAAAATTAGCATTGTTGTGTGTTTTTGTGGCGTTGTTTTTTTAACTTTTGGTGTGGGCAATAAATGCACCTCATTATTTGCATAGGCCTGGCAGCCAACATTCATGCGGCATTCAGGGCATCGTGGTTTGCCTCGTGTACAAACTGTTGCACCTAAATCCATTAAGCCTTGCGTATAAATTATGGCATCTTGTGGGTTTATTGGGTTTTCACGCTGGGCAATTTGCCACATGGTTTGCACTACTTTTGGCGTATTTGTTGCGCCAACAATATTAAAATAACGTGCAAAAACGCGTTTCACATTGCCATCTAAAATGGGTTGTGGTTGATTTAGTGCAAAAGTAGAAATAGCAGCAGCGGTTGATCGACCAATGCCAGGTAAACTTAGAATATCGTCAAAACTTTCAGGAAAAATACCGCCAAAATCATCCACAATTTTTTGTGCGGCGTTGTGCAAGTTGCGTGCACGGCTGTAATAACCTAGCCCACTCCAACTTTGCAAAACTTGTTCTTGCGTGGCATTTGCCAGTGCAGAAATAGTGGGAAATCGTGCCATAAAATTAGCATAGTAGCCAATAACAGCAGCCACTTGTGTTTGCTGCAACATAATTTCAGAAACCCAAATAGCATAAGGGTCTCGCGTATGTTGCCACGGTAAATGGTGGCGACCATGCAGTTTTTGCCAAGCAATAATGGCGTTGGCAAAAGTATGCATACTTAAAACTTAAGCAGGTCTTTAATTTTTTTCTCAGCTTTTTCTTCTACAGATTTTGGCTTTTCTGCAGGCTCAGCGGGTGCTGCAGTGCCGTCTGCAGGCGCTGCCTCGGCAGGTTTTTTCTTTTTACCCAGCAAATCTTTCAGCGCATCTACTTTATTATCGCCACCAAGCAGCTCTTTGGCAGCGGTAGCTTTATCACCACCTACTTTATCTAGCAGTTTAGATTGCGCTAAAGCTGTGCCGATTGCGGCAAAGTCCATACCATATTTTGGGTCGGCAAAAGTGCCAGTAATTTTTACAGGAATGGCTATTCCGCTTAAATCATCTAGCTCTGCGCCGCCTTGGCCTTTAAGCGATTTCACCACAGTCGGTTTTGCCAAATAATTTATTTTCTCGTTACCAATATCAATATCGCCACGGCTGTCCCCCTTGGCTAGGCGCAACACCGGCGCTTTCATGGCTAAATCTTCGTTGTGCGCGACGCCGTTTTTTATGTCAAATGTGGCCGTTAGCTCGCTAAAATCAGTTTTTTTACTTTTGTCGCTGCTGGCATCTTTTTTACCCAAAATATTCACTTTGCTTTTAATATCGCGAATGCTGCCCGCAATATCGACGCCTTTAATCGCGCCATCTGCTAAGTTTAGTGAGGCATTGCCAGCCAACCCTTTTTTAAGCGCACTCACCGTATTGCCTGTTGTAATCACGTCAATATTCACCGTGCCAGTGCCGCTTAGCATGTCATTTTTAATGGCATCTACCATTAGCGGGCCAACTGAGACACCTTTCATATTTTGTTTAAACGCTATATTCGGCGTCGCACGTGCGTCCACTTTGAGTGTGCCCGCCATGCTGCCACCATATAAGTTAGCAGCAAACGGTGAAAGTGTGGCAATGCCATCACTGGCATTTAGGCCAAGGTTTACATTCTCAGTTTTAACATTGGCAAGTTTAAGCCAGCCAATTTTGGCCTCGCCAGTGGCGTTCAACTTTTTTAGTGCGCTCAAATCTATCGGTGCGTCACCACTACTTTTGGCTTTTGGGTCGCCTTTGGCAATGTATCTATCTGCATCAAGGCGGTCGATTTTAATGTCAAAATTATAGGCAGGATTGTTAAATTGACTAATACCTAAATTGGCATTAATTTGGCTGTCATCCACTTTGGCGATAAGTGGGTTCAGACTTAATTTTTGGCCATCGGCTTTTAGCCCAGCTTTTAAGTTGCTAATTTGGTATTTGTCGTATTTTAAACTACCAATGCGTAAATCGCCCTCGGCCAGAAACGTTTTCAACCCGCTTAAACCGCTTGAACTTTCATTAGAGGTTTTATTTGCATCGCCAGAAGCCGCATATCTATTGGCGTCTAGGGCATCGATATCTAAATCAAATAAAAACTTAGGTTTTGCAAATTGGGTAATAGCAAAGCTACCTTTAATTTGGCTATCGTCTACTTTGGCGCTTAATGGGTTTAAATTAAGTTTTTCACCATCGGCTTTTAAATTAATATTGATATTGCTGGCATTAGTTTTACCATATTTAAGCTTACCAACCCGAATCGATCCGTCGGCATTTAAAGCTTTAAGCGCACTTAAATCGAGTGGCTTACTGCTGGCTGGCGTTGCAGATGCTTTTGCTGGTGCGGCGGCTACATATTTATCTACATCTACTTGGTCAACATCAATATCAAACGTATAAAGCGGTTTGGCAAAATTGCTAATACCCACATTGCCTTTAATTTGGCTATCGTCCACTTTTACATTTAAGCCACTTAATGCCAGCTTATTGCCATCTGCTTTTATGCCCACGTTTAAGCCAGATACGCGGTATTTGTCGTATAAAAGGCTGCCAATATTTAGCTTGCCATCTAGCGTCATGTTTTTTAACGCAGACATGTCGGCAGGCTTGCTGCTAGTTTTATTGCTGTTTTGGGCGGGCGCTGAAGATTTGCCCAGCAGTTTATTTAAGTCTAATTTATCAGCATTTAAGTTGAACTTGATGCTTTGCTTTTTAAAGCCACTCACATCCACATCGCCTGTTAGCTTGGTGTCGGCCATGTTTAAACTAAATTTGCTGTTGGCTAGCTCTTTTTTAATATCGGTATGCGCGCCTAAGTTAAATGTGCCTTTTAGGCCACCATTGGGCAAGCTGGGGTCTTTAATATCTAAGTTGCCTGCTAGTTTTGGTATATCAAAAATAAGGTCAGTAATATTGCCAGTAAAAGGTGATGAGAAAGTACCTGTCACTGTGCGCTTACCTTGCACGGCATTAATGTCGCCTGTAATGCCGCTACTTTGCAAGGCTTTGGGCGAGCCCTTCATATCGGCCAATACCATGTTCGCCTTAAATACATCACCTGCTTTTTCTTGACCTAGACTAACCGTGACTTTTTTGCTGCTGACTTCGTCTTTTAAAATAGTTAATGCTGGTGCGTTTAAATCGATGCTCTGTTTTGCGCCGTCAAACATGCCACTGGCGATAAATTTTAGGTCATCTACCAAAAATTCCATTAACTCTGGTTTGGCATCTACATCGCCACTGGCCTTAATATCCATACCGGTACCGTTCAGCATGTCGCCTGTAATATGGCTATCTAAGCCTTTTACTTTAAAGTGCTTGGTTTCTGGGTCTACCAAAAAATTGCCTTTTAGCTGAATATTGGCAGCGGTTTCAGGTTGGTTGGCGGTTATCGTAAAATCAGTTTCTAAATCTACGGGTTCGGCCAGCGCAATGTGGCCAGATTTCATATTAAATTTGCTAACATTGTATTTGGCGCCTGTGGTTTCATCACTGTATTTCACTTCAGAATTCGTCACATTTACGCCATCCACATCAAACTTAAACTGCTGCGATTCTTCATCTTTGCTCATTAAATCGTCAAAGTTAAAGCTGCCATCTTTGCGCTTAATGACATTGGCTTTGGCACCATCCACGTAAACAGTATCCACCACCAGCGATTTTTTAAGCAGTGGCAGCACTGCCAACGCCACTTTTACGTTGTTTACAGAGGCAAAAATAGCGTCAGATTTGTGTTCAGAAATAGAAAGCTTGCCAAGATCGGCGCCTATTTTTGGCCAATAACTTAATTTAATATCGCCTTCAATATTTAGCGTGCGCTCTTTTTTATCTTTCACCAATTTAATGATGTCATCTTTGTAGTCGTTTGGGTTAAAGGTGATAGCAAAATAGGCTGCGACTAATAGCAGCAAGGCGATGATGCCGCCAATGCCATAAAGTGCGTATTTGAGTAATTTGGGCATATTATTCTCGCTTTTTGCTAGTTTATGACTATTCTAAGCCATTAAACATGGGATTTACAGCTTAACAGTTAGTTCACCAAAAATAAGCCAGCACAATGCTGCCAAAAATAATGCGATACCAAGCAAAGCCAGTAAAATCGTGGGTAGCCACGTATTTAATCAGTACTTTAATAACAATTAATGCAGACACAAATGCAGTGATAAAACCCACTGCAAACATGGGTAAATCTGCCATGCTTAATAAACGCCAACTTTTAAGTAAATCGTACCCAGTAGCGGCAAACATAATGGGGATAGCTAAAAAGAAAGAGAACTCAGTGGCGGTTTGCCTTGTTAAACCAAACATCATGCCGCCTAAAATGGTTGCACCTGCGCGCGAAACGCCAGGTACCAAAGCCAGCGATTGCGCTAAACCTATTTGTAACGCTTGTTTTTTAGTAATGCTTTCTATTGTTTGGGTGGCAGTGTGGGTGGTGTATTTTTCAATCAACAAAATGGCAAAACCACCCACAATTAAAGCAATGGCAACGGTAATTGGCGAAAATAAATACTGCTTAATATAATCGTGAAAAGCCAAGCCCAGCAAGGCAGCTGGCATAAAAGCAATGGCTAAATTAATAGCAAAACCTTGTGCAGAAGGCTCGTTTAACAAGTGCGATACTGTATTCAATAAGCGTTTTCTAAACTCAAAACAAACCGCTAAAATGGCACCCAATTGAATCACAATTTCAAATACATTGCCTTTATTGTCATTAAAATTAAGTAAATCGCCCACAATAATTAAATGCCCTGTGCTGCTAATTGGCAAAAATTCGGTGGCGCCTTCCACAATGCCTAAAATAAAGGCTTTAAATAATATTATGATATCCATATACTTATTTTATCAGGTTTAGTTATTAAAAAAGGGCGCTATTGCGCCCTTTTTTTACAGCTTAAACCTTATTTCAGCATACCCAACACACTAGATAGCAAGCCGCCAGAGTTTTCTTCTACCGCGCCATTTGGCGTCATTTTATCAACTACTGTTGGTAAATGTTCGGCAATTTGTGCACTTAGTGTAGCTGGGTCAATACCAAATTTTGCTGCCAATTCTGCAATTGCGCCGCTACCTAACACGCTAGAAATTTGATCAGCAGAAACAGGAATATTCTCACCTTTACCCACCCAAGATGCCGCCGCATCGCCCAAACCACCCGCTTTAAATTTATCCAACACGCCGCCAATGCCGCCATTTTGGTTAAACATATCTAAAGCAATTTGTGCCATGCCACCTTGGCCGCCACCCATTACTTTACCCAATACTGCACCTGCAACGCTGTCTAGTAAACCCATTTTTGTTCCTTTTACTATTATAAAAATTAATGTGCAAAAAATTCACACGTAAGAATAACTTAAAATCGCTCGTTATTGCGCAAATAACGCCATTGCCCTGGTGGAAGTTTACCTAAATTTACACTTCCAATGCGTACGCGTTTTAAACCCACCACAAATAAGCCAACCATTTCGCACATGCGGCGAATTTGGCGCTTTTTACCTTCGCGCAGCACAAAGCGCAATTGGTCCTCGTTTTGCCAGCTTACTTTGGCTGGTTTTAGTTGCTCGCCATCTAACATAAGGCCGTGATTCAGGCGCTTCAAGTCTGCTTCAGCAAGCGTACCCTCAAC
>JANOYU010000075.1:0-2267 GCA_031429035.1 Methylophilaceae bacterium | reverse complement strand
CCGTGGTAAAGCTGTTGCGCTTGGCCATGCGCTGGCTAATAAAACGCTCGTAATGGCCTAAATCAAGGTCGGTTTCAGCGCCGTCATCGGTGACAAAAACTTCGCCATGTTGAAAAGGCGACATGGTGCCGGGGTCAACGTTAATATAAGGGTCAAGCTTGAGCATGGTGACTTTGATACCGCGCGATTCGAGGATTGCGCCCAGACTGGCGGCCGCGATGCCTTTGCCTAATGAGGAAACTACACCGCCGGTGACGAATACATATTTGGTCATAAAACCCTTGAATATTGGTGTACGAGATAATTCGCACAGACGGGAACAAATTTTACCGCAAAGCCAGTACAATCACCAGTAAACTAGCAGTTAAAATTTAAAATAAACGATTAAAAATTATGGGAGGTCACATTGAAAAAATCCAACATTCATTGGGAAGCGGTAGAGGCTGACCCACGCTTTCAAGCTTTACACAAACATAAAAATAAATTTTTATGGCGCATGATGTTGTTTGCATTGGTTTATTTCTTCTGCCTGCCAATTGCCACTGCTTATTTTCAAGATATTTTAAAAGTGAAAATTTGGGGCGTCATTAATGTTGGTTTGCTGTTTGCACTCAGCCAATTTATTGTAGCTTGGACGATTGCGGCGATTTATGCCAAACGCGCTAATGCTGAATTTGATGCGCGCGCAAAAGTGTTGATTGACGATGCGCACAATATTAAGGGCTTGGTATGAAGCAGTTACTTTCAGAAATACTAGTTATAACGACCAGAGCTAACAACCCCCTAACTCGTCATTCCAGCGCAGGCTGGAATCCAGTCAAAGTGAATTACGCGGCCATTATATTTAATGCACTAATGTCGCTTTTTATTGTTAATTTGAAGTCTGTTTTTAATACAGCCGCAAAGCTAAGCATGTTGCCTGCCTGGATACCAGCCTTCGCTGGTATGACGAAATTTGTTAGTTTGAATAGAAACTTAACTAACGCAATAAGCAAAATATTATTAGTTTTAGCTGCCCTGCAGGCCGCACCGGTATTGGCTTCCGGCGCGGTGTCTGCAGAATATCGCTGGCTCACTTTTTTAGTATTTAGTAGCATTATTGCGGCGACCATGTACATCACTTGGCGCGCCAGCAAACGCGTAAAATCTACTGAGGATTTTTACGCCGCAGGCAACTCAATTTCTGGTTTGCAAAACGGCTGGGCAATTGCGGGCGATTACTTGTCAGCCGCGTCTTTCCTCGGCATCGCAGGTTTAATTTCTCTATACGGTTACGATGGTTTTATGTATTCGGTCGGCTTTCTCATGGGTTATATCGCAGTGCTATTAGTTATTGCCGAGCCTTGCCGCAACATTGGCAAATATACCTTGGGCGACATTTTAGCGTTTAGAAACGACCCGAAAAAAGCGCGCATTATCGCCGCACTTTCCACCATCACCGTCAGCATTTTCTACCTCACCGCGCAAATGGTCGGCGGCGGCGTGTTGGTTAAAACACTCATCGGTATCGATTACGAAGTTTCGGTTATCGCAGTCGGCACGCTGATGCTGGCTTACGTGGTTTTCGGCGGCATGGTGGCGACGACTTATGTGCAAATTGTGAAAGCGATTTTATTGGTGATTGCGTCGCTGGTTTTGGTCACATTGGTGTGGATGCCTTATGGATTCAGCCTGCCCGCTTTTTTGCAGGCGGTAGTTGATAGCCCTAAAGTGCAAGCGCAAGTGGCCAAATTGCTGGGCACGGCGGCAAGTAATATGAGCGCGCAAGAACTCGGTCAGCGCTTTTTAGAGCCAGGTTTATTTTTAAAAGACCCCATCGACCAAATCAGCCTAGGCATGGCGCTGGTGTTTGGCACCGCGGGTTTGCCGCATATTTTAATGCGCTTTTTTACCGTGCCAAACGCACAAGAAGCGCGTAAAAGTGTGGTGTGGGCGATGGCGATTATTGGCGGCTTTTATGTACTGACGCTGTTTTTAGGCTTTGGCGCGGCCGTTAACGTGGGTTCTGACACTATCGGCGGTATCGATAAAGGCGGCAATATGGCGGCGCCGCTTTTGGCGCAATATTTGGGTGGTGGTCAAAATGCGCTACTCGGCAATTTTATGCTGGCATTTGTGGCCGCAGTCGCGTTTGCCACCATTGTCGCGGTAGTCGCTGGTTTAGTATTAGCATCCGCCAGCGCAATCGCGCACGATTTATATGTAAACGTGATTAAAAACGGCGTGGCTTCGCAAGCGCAGCAAATGAAAGCGGCCAAAATTGCCAG
>JANOYU010000074.1:0-1841 GCA_031429035.1 Methylophilaceae bacterium | reverse complement strand
TAGCTAAGTAATGAAAAACAAATCAAAAATAAGCTTAGTGAGTTTTTTGGCAGAGTCTCAAACCAATAAGAGTTTGGCTACGCTGATGTGCGCCATAGCCGAAGCATCGCAAGCCATTTCTGCCTTGGTTGAAAATGGCGCGCTAGCCGGTATTTACGGCAAGCTAAACAGTGAAAATGTACAAGGAGAAACACAAGCAAAACTAGATATTGTGTGTGATGAAATTTTTACTGCCCGCTTAGCCGCCACAGGCTTGGTTGCTGGCATGGTGTCAGAAGAAGTAGATTTGCCTGTTAGCCTAAAAAGCAAAGCAGAATATTTGGTGATGTTTGACCCGCTAGATGGTTCATCGAATGTTGATGTGAATGTGTCAATTGGTTCAATATTTTCAGTATTTAAAGCGCCACAAAAAAATATCGAAGCGCCTGATTATTTGATTGCAGGCAATCAACAACTCGCTGCAGGCTACGCAATTTATGGCCCATGTACTATGTTGGTGATTACGGTTGGCGACGGCACACATGGCTTTACGTTAGACAGAACTAGCAAAGAATATTTATTGACACACCATAATATGCAAGTGCCAGCAGATACGCAAGAATATGCCATAAATTCTAGCAATCAACGCTTTTGGGAGCCGCCAATTAAACGCTACATTACCGAATGCAAAGCAGGTGCAGTAGGCCGTCGCGAGAAAGATTTTAATATGCGCTGGGTAGGTAGCATGGTGGCCGATATTCACCGCATATTAACGCGTGGCGGTATTTATCTGTACCCAAAAGATAGTAAAGACGCAGCCAAGCCAGGCCGTTTACGCTTGATGTATGAAGCTAACCCAATGGCGATGTTGATTGAACAAGCTGGCGGTTCAGCAACTACAGGTAGATTACGCATTTTAGATGTGCAACCTGAGGCGGTTCACCAACGCATCCCCATTATTATTGGCTCAAAAAACGAAGTGGCGCATGTAGAGCGTTTGCATAAAGATTTTGACAAAGGAAATGACGAGCCTTTCCCGTTATTTAATGAACGTACTTTTTACAGATAAGTGAATGTAGAGGAAGCTTATGTCTAAAAAATTTCCAGTTATCGCTATAACTGGCTCTTCTGGCGCTGGTACTAGCTCGGTAATGGAGAGTTTTGAATATATTTTTAGACGTGAAGAAATTCAAGCACAAGTAGTGGAAGGCGATTCTATGCACCGTTACGAGCGCAAAGAGATGGATGCGTTGCTAGCAAAACGGAACAAAATACCTGGTAATTATTTTAGCCATTTTAGCCCAGAGGCCAATGAATTAGCCGCATTAGAAAGTACCTTTAAAACGTTTGGCCAAAGTGGGCAATGCAAAGTCAGAAAGTATATTCACACTGCTGCCGAAGGCGTGCCCTATAAACAAACAGCAGGTACGCTAACACCATGGCGCGACAGTGCTGTCGAAGCCGATGTTTTATTTTACGAAGGTTTACATGGCGGCTATGTGGGTGAAGAAGCGAATGTGGCTAAGCATGTAGATTTATTGGTAGGTGTAGTGCCAATTATCAACTTGGAGTGGATACAAAAAATGCACCGCGACCAAAAGGTGCGTGGTTACTCGCCCGAGGCAGTCGTCGATACCATCTTGCGACGCATGCCCGATTATATTTACCATATTTGCCCGCAGTTTTCACGCACCCATGTTAATTTTCAGCGCGTGCCTACTGTAGATACTTCTAATCCATTTATTGCCAAGCATATACCCAGCGCCGATGAAAGCATGGTGGTTATTCGCTTTGCACAGCCAAAGGGTATAGATTTTCCTTATTTACTGTCTATGTTGCATGGCTCGCTAATGACGCGACCG
>JANOYU010000073.1:0-3653 GCA_031429035.1 Methylophilaceae bacterium | reverse complement strand
TAAGCCTCTGGCTCGTTATGTGCGTAGCGGTATTCTTTGCCGTAATCTAATTCTTTCATCAGCTTGGTTGGCGCGTTTCTTAAATGCAAAGGCACTGGTCGCGATTTATCTTGTGCCACAAAACTTTTAGCTTGATTATATGCGTTATACGCAGCGTTGCTTTTGGGCGCAACTGCTAAGTAAAGCACCGCGTTACTTAACGCCAATTCGCCTTCTGGCGAGCCAAGCCGCTCGTAAATTTGGCAGGCTTCTAAGCACATGCCTTGCGCACGCGGGTCTGCCAAGCCAATATCTTCTATCGCCATACGCACAATACGGCGGCCTAAATACAGCGGGTCTGCGCCACCATCAATCATGCGTAAAAACCAGTATAGCGCTGCATCTGGGTTACTGCCGCGCACCGATTTATGCAGCGCAGAAATTTGATCGTAAAATGCTTCGCCACCTTTGTCAAAACGACGCATTTTGCTGGCCATGGTGGTTTGTAAAAAAGCTTCATCTATTTTTGTTGTAGATGCTGCGTCTTTATTCAAACCCGTAGCCGCATGGAATAAGGATTCGACGAAGTTAAGCAAACGACGCGCGTCACCATCGGCATACGCTAAAATTTGCTCTTTTACCACGTCTGTTAAAGTAATATCAGGCGCGATTAAGGCACGCCCACGCTCTAATAGCAGCGCCAGTTCTGGCTCGCTAAGGCTATTTAGCACAAACACTTGCGAGCGGCTAAGCAGCGCACTATTCACTTCAAAAGACGGGTTTTCAGTAGTAGCGCCAATAAAGGTAATCAGGCCACTTTCTACAAACGGCAAAAACGCGTCTTGTTGACCTTTGTTAAAACGATGCACTTCATCTACAAATAATATCGTCTTGCGGCCATGTTGTTGCAAAGTCAGCTCAGCGCGCTCTACCGCATCGCGAATATCTTTAATGCCGCTTAACACGGCAGAAACCGCAATAAACTCTGCATCGGCGGTGTTTGCAATTAGTCTCGCCAATGTGGTTTTGCCCACGCCAGGCGGGCCCCACAGAATCATTGATGGCAATTTACCTGATTGAAACGCAACGCGCAACGGCTTACCCTCACCCAACAAATGTGCTTGCCCGACCACTTCATCTAACGTTTTTGGACGCAGAAGTTCGGCGAGTGGTGCTTCAGGTGTATTGGGTTGAAATAGTGTGTTCAAGGTACATTATTATACCTTTTTGATGATAACTTTTTGGATTATGCAGGCTATTGGCAGATTTTTAGAAGCTAAAATCTTTACGCACATTGATGCTGATAATTTTTCTGTCGAATTCATTTAAGTCGATATTAGAAACATTGTCAGAGTAGCTAATTTGTGGCTTGACTAGCCAGCTAGGTGCGGGGATAAAATTAAGGCCAATCGATGCATCATATTGTTTATCTTGACGTTTTTTTAAAAATATGGGGTCTAGCTCGTCGTTATCGCGTAACTCAACTGCTAACGAGCCAAACATTTGCCATCGTGTATTAAAGTTTAGCTGGCCGCCCAAACGCACACCTACAATATCTTGATCTAAAAAACTAAATGTGTTGTCACGCACTTTTTCACTGCCGCCATATAAACTTGCAAACAGCACGGGTGTAAATTTGGCTTTAAACACATGGCCCGCGTTTACGCCAACAATCGTTCTATCGGCATCTCTGGTGCTATTTTGCACAAAATTTAACCGAGAATACTGCATAAAAAGGCCTGCTTGATTGTATTCATTAATATTGTGCAGCCATTGCGCAGTGGCGCCATAAGCGCGCCTAAATGTTTCGCCATCTAAATAAAAATTATTATTTTGAAACGCAATGCTGTAACTACTTTTAGCGTATTTATATTGCAAGCCCGCATTAAAATCCAGCCCGCGCGTATCAAATTCTTCAGAGAAGTTATTTTTAACATTTGCACTAGCCGAGCCGAATGCAGATAAATGTAGCGTAAAAGGGTGTCGAACCGACACGCCTGCAGCCAAGGTACCAAACTCATCTGATTTTTCTTTGCCGCTACTGCCTAAATCTAACAACGCACCGCCAAATAAAGGCACCGCCACTGTATTTAAGCCTGGCGCGCTACTTACATTAGAATCCCAACCTAGGCCGGCATCTAAATAAGCAGCAAAAGTGGTGGTGGTGCCCTCAATTTTATCAATGGCATTCAGTAATTTATCAATGGTTTTTTTGGTTTGCGCATCTGGGTTTTGTTTAAGCACATTGTTGAACTCGGCTTTAGAGGCATCTATTTCGCCCAAAATAAAATGTGCTTTTGCCATCTCAGCACGCGCATCTTTATTACCAGGGTCTAGCGCCAATACACGTTCTAAGGCAAATGCGCCACGTGTTGTGTTGCCGCTTTCTACCCCAGCAACGCCTAACAAATAATCGTAATCAATATCACCTGCGCGCTCAGATTCTAGCGGTTCTAATAACAAATAAGCAGCATTAAAATCACGTTTAGCAATGAGCTTACTGGCCTCAGCAACCACGCTGTCTTGCACAGCATAAGTGAGCGAAGAAAATGCAATTAAAAACCCCACCAATGTGGTTGTTAGGCTTAATTTTAACAGTTGAAAAGATACTAGCAATTTGATTTATAGGTAATTAAAAATATTGTTTAATAATAACAAATTACATGCATATAATGAAGTAATAAGTTAACAATTAAGCTTGTATTAAAACCGTGTGGTTTTTTAACAACGCTTTTGAAAAACTTTAAAAAATAGGCGCTTAAATGCGCTTAAGTGCGCTTATTCACCAACCACATCAGCACCTTTTGGTGGTGTGAATAAAAACGTAGCATCTTGCAGCACTGGGTTACGCTCCACCTCGTTAAACGTAATATGCGTAATATGGGCAAAGCTGTCATACAACTCCATTTTGCGCAGTTTATCAGCCTTAAAACCAAGCAATACGCGGTCAAAGCCGCTGTCTTTATCTTTTGGCAAGGCCAACACCCAAGTTAAACCATCTTTGCGCACGGCATTTTTAAGCGTAAAACTTTTTTCTACCGCCTCGCCACCCGCCAGCATGGCGGCAGGGCTAGAGCCTAGCGTTTTGCTAAGCTCGCGTATCGTTACTTGCTGTAGCTCGGTATCAAACAAAAATACCTGCTTACCGTCACTAACTATCTGTTGCTCGTAAGGTTTTTTGTAATCCCAGCGAAATTTATTGGGTCGCTGTAATTGCATGGTGCCGTCAACCTCTTGCACTTTACGGCCTTTGTTGTCGTTTACCACTTGGCTAAACGTGGCACGCATGGTGGTGGTGCTGTTAAAAAACTCACGCAAGCTGGCTACGCCATCAGCCGCAGCAAGGTTGCAAAATATGCTGCTGAATAGAACCAATACACTGGCTGTAAACTTAATCATCTTGTAATGAATTCCCTTTCGCTAACACTTCTCTATTACCGTTACTTTGCATGGCAGACACTAATCCCGCGCGCTCCATGTCCTCAATCAACCTAGCGGCACGGTTATAACCAATACGCAGCTGGCGTTGAACAGATGAAATGCTGGCGCGACGACTCGTTAGCACAATAGAAACCGCTTCGTCGTAAAGCGGGTCTTTTTCAGAATCGCCGTCTGACACATAATCCCCAGCTTCGCCACCTTCGGTTTCATTGGTCAAAATACCTTCTATATAG
>JANOYU010000072.1:0-14898 GCA_031429035.1 Methylophilaceae bacterium | reverse complement strand
GCTATTTTAATTAGCCCTTCATGGCAGCATTGGATGGGCACCGATGGCCTTGGCCGCGATGTGTTTAGTCGCATGCTATATGGTGGTCGTATTTCTTTGCTGGTTGGGCTAGTTGCAGTGGGTATTGCCACCGCTATTGGTATCGTATTAGGTGCCATTGCAGGTTATTATCGTGGCTGGGTGGATACCGTTATCATGCGTTTGGTTGATGTAATGCTGTCTATTCCCAGTTTCTTTTTAATTCTCGCCGTCATCGCATTTTTAACGCCCTCCATTATTAATGTGATGATTGTGATTGGTTTAACTTCTTGGATGGGCGTTACGCGTTTGGTAAGCGCAGAATTTTTAAGCTTAAGTGGCCGTGAATTTGTGCAGGCATCGCGCACGCTTGGCGCAAAAGACGCGCGGCTTATTTTTACGCATTTATTACCCAATAGCCTTACACCTATTATTGTTAGCTCGGTTTTAGGTGTTGCTGGCGCGGTGCTAATGGAATCAGGCTTAAGCTTTTTAGGACTTGGTGTGCAAGCACCACAAGCCTCGTGGGGTAATATTCTGACTGATGGCAAAGACTATATTCAGTTTGCTTGGTGGCTATCACTGTTTCCAGGCTTGGCTATTTTATTGACTGTATTGGGGTATAATTTATTAGGTGAGGGGTTACGCGATGCGCTTGACCCTAGAAGCAATTCCAAATAAATTATTACAGGATTCAATATGGGCTTTTTGGCAGGCAAAAAAATATTAATCGCAGGACTTTTGAGTGAGCGTAGCATTGCTTATGGCATAGCGAAAGCCATGAAACGTGAAGGTGCAGAACTTGCTTTCACTTATCAAATGGAAAAGCATATGCAGCGCGTAGCTGATTTGGCTGCTCATTTCGATTCTAAAATTGTATTGCCGTGTGATGTTGCTTTTGACGAACAAATTGAAGCGCTGTTCCCCGCACTAGCTAAACATTGGGATGGCTTGGATGGCTTGGTGCATTCATTAGCGTTTGTGCCAAAAACTGCGCTAGATGGCGATTATTTAGATACGATTGGTTTAGATGGCATTAGCCGCGAAAATTTTCGCATTGCACATGACATTAGCTCTTACAGCTTTTCTGCCATGGCCAAAGCGGCTTACCCAATGATGCAAGGCCGCAACGGCAGCTTGCTAACACTTTCTTACTTGGGTGCAGAGCGCACTATGCCCAACTACAATGTAATGGGCGTCGCCAAGGCCAGTTTAGAGGCCAATGTGCGCTATTTAGCACAAAGCCTAGGCCCTCGTGGCATCCGCGTGAATGCAGTGTCTGCAGGCCCTATAAAAACGCTTGCGGCATCTGGTATTGCCGATTTTGACAAAATGATTGGCTTTAACGAAAAACATACTGCGCTGCGCCGTAACGTAACCATTGATGAAGTGGGCAATGCTGCAGCATTTTTATGTAGCGATTTAGCCAGCGGCATTACTGGTGAAATCACATACGTAGATGGTGGCATGAATATTACCGCCGCAGGCCAAATTGATTAAAAAAACACCAACCTAGACACCGCATGGATACTGGCTTGCAGAGCATTATATTTACAACAAAAAAGCCGCTAAAAAGCGGCTTTTTTGTTACTAATTAATTTACTGAGTAGATGTTTGCAGCAATTTTCGGTTCACAACAATGTCACTGCTGGCCTTTAGCGATTTGCCATAGGCACTGATATATTCAGCTGCAATCGCGCTTTCTAATTCAGTTTGTGCGACTTTTTTCGCTTCTTCATCAGCCGCTAGTGCATTATTAATGCGGCTAATTTGTATCAGGGTATAGCTAGATTTTGCATTCATAACCCCAGCATAAGCAGGTAATTTACTGGCATCTATTTTATACACTTGGTTCATCACCACATCGGTGAAACCTTGCGCATTTTTTCTATCTACTGTCACTGCAGGTGTCCATTCTAAATCGGCTACCGCGCCACCAGCTTTTAATTTGGCTAAGTCGGCAGCGCCTTTTTGTTTGGCTAATTTTTCAGCTTGTTCCAACTTTAATAATTCTGCAATGCCGCCTTTTACTTCGTCAAAACTTCTTGGTGCCGAGGCTTTATATTCCAATACACGGGCTGAAACTAAATTATTGGTAGAAACTTCAACCGCTTCAGAATTACGTTTTTCTTTTAGTACTTCATCAGCAAACACCAAAGCCATTAACTTGTCATTTTTAAAAAACTTGCCGCCATCTTCACGACTCAGCCAATCGCTAGTTTGTAAAGTTAGGCCAAATTTTTCTGCTGCTGGTTTTAAACTGCCAGATTGCTCGTAAACAGTGTTGCTAAAATCATCTGCTAGCTCCGCATATTTAGCCTGCGCTTTGTTCCAGCTCAACTCGCCTTTAATTTGCGCCTTCATACTATCAAAAGAGGTGTTTTTACCAGTTATACCTGTCACTTTAATAATGTGATAACCAAATTCAGACTCAACCAAATCACTCACTTGATTCACTTTCATGCTGAAAGCGGCATCTTCAAACGGTTTTACCATTGCGCCGCGGGCAAAACTACCCAAATCGCCACCTTTGGTAGCCGAGCCGGGGTCTTGCGAATTTTTAATGGCTAATTCTTCAAATAGTTTGGGGTTCTTTTTTAATTGCGCCAAAATTCCGGCCGCTTTTTCTTTAGCTGCAGCCTTATCTTTAGCTGTTGCAGCCACACCAAAACCAATTAAAATATGGCTAGCTTGGCGTTGTTCATCGCCTTGAAGTTTGGCCGCATTTTCATCAAAAAACTGTTTCACTTCTGCGTCTGATACCAGCGTTTTAGCAACTAAACCTGTAGCTGATAATAAAGCAAACTCCAACTTAACTTTCTCGGGCACTTTTAATTTATCTTTATGTTGCTCATAATAGGCTTTAACTTGATCTGGCGTGATTTTGATGTCGTTAGTAAATTGTGTCGTTTTAATTTCAGCCACGCTGACATCACGTTCTTGATGCGCAAATTGTAAGGTTTGCTCGGCCACCGCTTTTGGCACAAATACCAAGCGTGCCAAGCCTTCACGCGCTTGTTGGGTTAGCAAATCGCCACGCCTGTCGTTCTCAAACTTTGATGCTGTTAATTTATTTTGTTCTAAGGTTTTTTGATAAATATCTTCAGAAAATTTACCGTTTTCTTGAAATTCTGGCATGCCCAAAATATGCTGACTAAGCTGCTCATCACTAATTTTAAAATTCGATTTGCGAATTTCTGCATTGACTAAGCGTCTAGTAATTAAACCGTCTAATACTGATTGCTTTAACTCTGCGCTTTCTAACATCGCAGCATCCACTTTTTGGCCATCTGCCTGCAAGCGCTCGCGCACCGTATCAATCGCATTACCGTATTCTTGCATAGAGATTTTATCGCCATTTACTTTAGCCACCGCCACATTGCTACCGGCATCGTTTAAGTAAGAATCGATACCAAATAGCGCAAATGGAATTGTGATTAAAGCTAATACAAGCTTTGCCAGCCAGCCTTGGGTGTGTTTTCTAATTGCTTCTAACATGCTTTGCTCTCTATCAATTTTTTACTGGTTTTTTGCATAATTTAATTCACGCAACATTATATAACAGTTGCAGAAAAGCTTCTTGTAGTTGATGCAGCCAACTGACATTTAGTTCTTAACACTGGCTATTTTAACTAAGCAACTTAGTTGTATTATGCAATCTTATCCACAGCTTAAATAACACGAGCGCGAATCGATGCTCTGCAAGCCAATATCTATGCGGCTTACAGGCATGCCAATTAAATAGCATTGACTTAATTTAGCTTTTAAAATAAAAAAGCGAGCCACAAGGCTCGCTTTTTTAACAATTGGCGGAGTGGACGGGACTCGAACCCGCGACCCCCGGCGTGACAGGCCGGTATTCTAACCAACTGAACTACCACTCCAGTTTTACTGCTATTGACTACTTTAAAACTAACTTAAACCACATCACCGTCAAAATGAAAGAGCGCTAAAAATCTAGCACTCTTAATATTATTTCGAGGCGATATGTGTTATTTTTTGGTGGGTGCTAACGGGGTCGAACCGCTGACATTCGCCTTGTAAGGGCGACGCTCTACCAACTGAGCTAAGCACCCTTTTTATCTTATCAAAAGCGTTTTATTACCACGCTTTATTTAACTAAAAATACTGCAACTAACTCAATCTGCTGATTAATTGCTCAACCAGCAAAGACCATCAGTTTACAGCATCTTTAAGCGCTTTACCAGCCCTAAACTTAGGAGAATTTGCAGCTTTAATTTTAATTGTTGCGCCAGTACGAGGATTACGGCCATTGCGCGCTTCACGTTTGCCCACATAAAATGAACCGAAACCGATTAAAGTTACCAAGTTACCTTTTTTAAGTGCAGCAGTAATTGCATCTGTTGTAGCGTCTAAAGAACGACCTGCCGCCGCTTTTGAAATACCAGCAGCTTTTGCAATTTGATCAATCAATTCTGATTTATTCACGAGTAATCCCCTCTAATGTTATTCACTAAAATAACAGGGCAATATTATTAATGTCCTGTTATGACTTTATAGCAAGCTACAAAAGCCTCTGTCAAGGCTTTGCGGCTTATTTTGCGCAATAATTCAAAATAAATAGCTTAAGCTAGCTAAACGTTAATGCGTTACAGGTACTTTTTCGTCTTTAGCGGCATCTGCTGCCACTGCCGCAATGTCAATCGGTTTGTCTTCCAACGGCTGTGGCATGCTTTCTAAGGCCAGCTCCAACACCTGGTCTATCCATTTCACTGGATGAATTTGTAGATGATTTTTAATATTTTCAGGAATATCCACCAAATCTTTCACGTTAGCTTCTGGAATCAGCACTGTTTTAATGCCACCACGGTGCGCTGCCAATAATTTCTCTTTAAGCCCGCCAATAGGTAACACTTCGCCACGCAAGGTAATCTCACCCGTCATCGCCACGTCTGCACGCGCAGGAATGCCTGTGAGCACTGAAACTAGCGCCACGGTAAGGCCAATACCTGCACTTGGGCCATCTTTAGGCGTAGCGCCTTCAGGCAAGTGAATATGAATATCCTTTTTCTCGTAAAAATCTTCGGCTATACCTAGGCGCTTTGCGCGACTGCGCACCACGCTCATGGCTGCTTGTATAGACTCTTGCATCACATCACCCAGCTTACCAGTGGTGATGGTTTTGCCTTTGCCCGCCAACATCACGGCTTCAATCGTGAGCAATTCGCCACCCACCGATGTCCAAGCTAATCCAGTGACTTGACCCACTTGGTTGTCTTTGGCTGCAACGCCATAATCATAGCGATACACACCCAAATATTTATCTAGGTTTTTAGAGTTGACGTTGATTTTTTTGGCAGGTTTTTCATCAGTATTATTCGCTTTTTTGCTGCTGGCTTTAGCGTTTGTTTTGTTTAGTAGCAACTCTTTCACCACTTTGCGGCACACTTTGGCTATTTCTTGCTCTAGCCTACGCACACCCGCTTCGCGGGTGTAATAGCGCACCATGTCACGCACTACTGCCTCAGGAAGCCCTATTTCATTGGCTTGCAGGCCATGTGCTTTAAGCTGCTTTGGCAACAAATATTTCATGGCAATGTTAATTTTTTCGTCTTCGGTATAACCCGCAAGGCGAATAATCTCCATCCTATCCAACAAAGGCGCAGGAATATTCATGCTATTTGCAGTAGCCACAAACATGACATCCGATAAATCGTACTCCACTTCAATGTAATGGTCGGCAAAGGTATGATTCTGTTCAGGATCAAGCACTTCTAACAAGGCAGAAGAAGGGTCACCACGCATGTCTTGACCCATTTTATCCACTTCATCCAGCAAAAATAGTGGGTTTTTTACCGCAACTTTAGTCATGCTTTGCATGACTTTACCTGGCATTGACCCTATATAAGTACGGCGATGGCCGCGAATCTCTGCTTCATCGCGCACACCGCCCAAGGCCATGCGCACAAATTTACGGTTAACTGCTTTGGCTATGCTTTGCCCAAGCGAGGTTTTACCCACGCCAGGCGGGCCAACTAAGCACAAAATAGGCGCTTTTAGTTTGCCAACACGCTGTTGCACCGCCAAATATTCCACAATGCGTTCTTTTACTTTTTCTAAACCATAATGATCTGCATCTAAAATATCCATGGCCGATTGCAAATCTTTACTGATTTTAGTTTTTCGCTTCCACGGCAGTCCAACTAAAGTATCAATGTAATTGCGTACAACAGAGGCTTCGGCCGACATCGGCGACATCATTTTCAGTTTTTTTAGCTCAGCATTGACTTTTGCATGCGCTTCTTTGCTCATACCAGAGCTTTTAATGCGCGCCTCAAGTTCGTCCATCTCGGCATTTTCGTCTTGCTCGCCCAACTCTTTTTGAATGGCTTTTACCTGCTCATTCAAATAATATTCGCGTTGGCTTTTTTCCATTTGGCGCTTCACGCGGCCGCGAATACGTTTTTCGACTTGTAGAATATCAATTTCAGATTCCATCAAGTGCAACAAATGCTCCAAACGCTCAGTCACGCTGAGCATTTCAAGGATTTTTTGTTTCTCGTCTAATTTCAGCGTTAAGTGCGCAGAAATGGTATCGGCCAAACGGCCCGCATCATTAATGGTGGCCAGCGAGGCCAAAATTTCTGGTGGAATTTTTTTGTTGAGCTTCACATATTGATCAAACTGCGTGAATACCGTGCGCATTAAGGCTTCGGTTTCACTTTCGTCCTCAATCGGGTCGTCAATTTTTACAGCTTTAGCTAAAAAGCATTCTTCGGTTTCTACAAATTCAGACACGCGCACGCGGTGCAAACCTTCTACTAGCACTTTTACTGTGCCATCGGGCAGTTTAAGCATTTGCAATACAGTCGCTAGCGTGCCGATTTCATACAAATCATCGGCATCAGGCTCGTCTTTATTGGCAGATTTTTGTGCCACTAATAAGATTTGTTTATTGCCTTCAGAGGCAATTTCGAGCGCTTTGACCGATTTGGTGCGGCCAACAAATAGTGGGATAACCAAATGTGGGTAAACCACCACATCGCGCAAAGGTAATAGCGGCATTAAGCCATGCTGTGATGACGGGCTTGTTTGAAATTCGTCTTCTGACAAAGTTTGTTCAATCATAAAATACTTTCAAATTCACACAGGTACATACCCGATGCTTTTAAGTTGGGAACATTCTTTGATAGTTCAAGGGCTAATCAGCTTAAATTAAGCAATAATTGCCTATAAACACTATAAACCAGCTGGTTTTATTTGCAATAGCCTGATGTGGTTAAAGCTTAGATTTGAATGATGCTGCAAGACTTGTTGCAGGCTTTGTTGCGTTGCCAGCAAAAACACGCCAAATTAATTAGCGTTTTCGGCTATTTTTGCTGCGTCAGATTTTGGTGCATCTTGATAAATCATAATGGGTTGTGAATCGCCCAAAATAGTGCCTTCATCAATCACCACTTTGCTTAAGTTTTCAATCGATGGCAAATCGTACATCACCTCAAGAAGCGCATGTTCCATAATTGAGCGTAAACCACGCGCGCCAGTTTTGCGCTCTAGCGCTTTTTTGGCGATAACATGCAAGGCAGATTCTCTAAATTCCAAATCGACGCCTTCCATTTTGAACAACTTAATATATTGCTTAGTCAGTGCATTTTTTGGCTCGGTCAAAATCGTCATCAATGCAGCTTCATCTAGCGTTTCTAGCGTTGCCACTACTGGCAATCGGCCAATAAACTCAGGAATTAAGCCAAATTTAATCAAATCTTCAGGCTCTACTTCTTGCAATATTTTGCCAATATCATTGGCATCTTCTTTACTTTTTACTTCTGCGCCAAAGCCAATGCCGCCTTTTTCACTTCTTCTACGAATCACTTTATCTAGGCCATCAAATGCGCCGCCACAGATAAATAAAATATTGGTGGTATCTAGCTGTACAAATTCTTGATTAGGATGTTTACGGCCACCTTGTGGTGGCACTGAAGCTACCGTACCTTCAATCAGCTTGAGCAATGCTTGCTGCACGCCCTCGCCCGACACATCACGCGTAATCGATGCGTTTTCAGACTTGCGTGAAATCTTATCAACTTCATCAATATAAACAATGCCGCGCTGGGCTTTTTCAATATCGTAATCACATTTTTGCAATAATTTTTGCATAATGTTTTCAACGTCTTCACCAACATAACCTGCTTCAGTCAACGTGGTAGCATCGGCCATTACAAACGGCACGTCTAACATGCGCGCCAGTGTTTGCGCCAATAAAGTTTTGCCTGAACCCGTTGGACCGATTAGTAAAATATTACTTTTTTGAATTTCAACATCATCTTTCACAGTATTTTGCGAAATATGATTGTGACCAAGGCGCTTGTAGTGGTTATACACCGCGACCGATAGATTCTTTTTAGCTTGTGTTTGACCAATCACGTACTGGTCTAGAATAGCGCAAATTTCTTGCGGCGTAGGTAATGACTTATCGGTTTGTTTGATATCGGTAAGGCTTTGTACTTCTTCTTTAATGATGTCGTTACACAAATCAACGCATTCATCACAAATGAATACAGATGGGCCTGCAATTAACTTTTTGACTTCATGCTGACTTTTGCCGCAAAAAGAGCAATATAGTAACTTTTCACCTTCGGCTTTAGTGGCCATTTAAATCCTTAAATCTTTTAAAACTACTTTTAAACTTAACCTTTATATTAGGCTACTTATATCTTATTCTGCTTGCGCGCGATTAGCAATCACCCTGTCAATCATGCCATATTTAACTGATTCATCTGCGCTCATAAAATTATCACGCTCGGTGTCACGGTCAATCTCTTCTGCGCTTCTGCCCGTGTGGCTAGCCAAAATCGCATTTAATTTTTCACGCAAGTACATAATTTCTTTAGCTTGAATTTGAATGTCAGACGATTGACCTTGAAAACCGCCAGAAGGCTGGTGAATCATCACGCGCGAGTTAGGCAAGCTAAAACGCTTGCCTTTGGCGCCTGCAGCCAATAAAAACGCGCCCATACTGGCCGCTTGGCCTATACACAAAGTGCTCACATCAGGCTTTACAAACTGCATGGTGTCGTAAATTGACATGCCCGCAGTCACTGAACCACCTGGCGAATTAATATACAAGGAGATATCTTTATCTGGATTTTCAGCTTCTAAAAATAATAACTGGGCAACCACTAAGTTGGCCGTCATGTCATTGACTGGGCCTACCAAAAAGATCACGCGTTCTTTTAATAAGCGCGAATAAATATCATACGAACGCTCGCCGCGGCCGCTTTGCTCGATAACCATCGGGATATAGCCCAAGCCTTGCGGCTCTGTCATATTGGTAATTAAGCTATCGGTCATATTATTTGCGCTCATTATTATTGCCTAGTAATTTTTAGTACGATTAACCAGCCATTAATTCATCAAATTTGATTTTTTTTGCAGTAACTTTGGCTTTTTCTAGCACCCAGTTCACTACATTCTCTTCGGTAGCCAATGCTGCTGGCTCATCCAAACGTTGCACATCAGCGTAATACCAGCTCACTAACTCATCAGGTTTTTCGTAACTATTGGCAAATGCATCTACCATCGCGCGCACTTGGTCGGCATTGGCTTGCAGATTATTGCTGTTCACAATCTCGCTCAAAATCAAGCGCAACGTGGTACTGCGCGTTGCTTGCTCTGTAAACATTTCAGGTGATAACTGAATATCTTTGGCATTCATGCCACGTTGTTGCAAGTTTTGCGCGGTCATTTGCATCATGCGCCTTGTTTCAGCATCAACCAATATTTTAGGCACGTCTAATTTTGAATCTTCTATTAAGGCTTGAAAAACGCCTTCTTTAACGCGCGCTTTTACGCGTTTTTCTACTTCTTGCTCTAGGCTTAACTTAATTTCTGCGCGCATGGTTTTAACATCGCCATCTGCTACGCCTAAGCTTTTGGCAAAATCAGCATCAATTTTTGGCAACACCGGTTGCGATACGGCATTAAAAGTGACTTCGTAGCTAACTTTTTTACCTGCCAGTTGCGCTTGGTTATAATCTTTTGGGTAGGTAATATCAAACGGCCTAGTTTCGCCCGTTTTGCCGCCAATTAACGCTTCATCAAACACAGGAATGCGGCCAGGCTCGCCCAGCACTAAATCCATGCCTTGGCCAGCGGTGTCTTCTACTTGCTGGCCGTCAATACTGGCTTTTAAGCTAATATTCACGCGGTCATCTTTTTTGGCAGCGCGTTTTACTGGCTCGTAGCTAGTGCGTTGTTTAACCAACACTTCAATGGTTTTTTCAACATCGGCTTCGGCCACTTCCAGAGTGGGTTTTTCAAGCTTTAATTTAGTTAAATCGCCTAATTTTACTTCTGGAAAAACTTCAAATGTGGCAACGTATTCTAAATCTGTCGCCGCATCAGCAAATGGTTTGTGCTCAATATTAGGAAACCCCGCCACGCGCAATTTGTTTTCTTCTACCGCATTACCAAAGCTATCTTCTACCGCTTTAGAATAAATTTCGTCGCGCACTTGGCTGCCGTAATGCTGATTAATTAAACCAAGTGGCGCTTTGCCAGGGCGAAAGCCCGAAAATTTAGCAGTGCGTGCAACTTGGCTAAGCCGTTGTTTAATTTGGCTTTCTAGCGGCGCCAAAGGCACTTTAACGGTCATGCGACGTTCTAAGTTGCTGATTGTTTCAACAGATGCTGCCATGTTGCGATTCCTGTATAAATGATTTTCTAGCTGAAAAACTGCCTAGCTGAGAAAACTGTTAATGACATTTAATAACTAAAAACTACTAAAAAACTGCACCAAAAACTACTGCACCAAAAACTATTGGTGCGAAAGGAGAGACTCGAACTCTCACGCCTTACGGCGCTGGTACCTAAAACCAGTGCGTCTACCAATTCCGCCACTCTCGCATTTAAGTTTGGCATTACTACCAAAATCAATAAGTCGCATATTGTATCTCAAGTTTTACTATTTTGATAAGCAAAAGCACGCTAAACCACGCAAAACTTTGTTTGTTTTGTCTTTTATATTGTTTTTTATAGTGACGTTTACATTGACAAGCACGCCATGCAGATAGCAAGATACAGCCTAGACCACCAAATTAAAGAAAAGTTATGCAAAACACAATTAATACTAACGAAACTAGCATGTTGCGTGCCGAGCTTGAGCTGTTAATGAAAGAGCGCGAAAATTTGCTGATTATTGCAGGCGCATCGGCAGGCTTAATTGCCGAACTAAATACGCACGATTTGCCTGTGCGCACAGTTGAAGCGGCTGATTTGCTATCGACAACCATCAATAAACTGTCGGAAGAAACGCTGCAAGATGCGTTAAATTCGGTGCATGCCAGCATAGAACGCTAAGCGTTTACTTAAGCAATATTATTTAAGTATTATTTAAGCATGCCTGCAAGCCGCACTGGTACTGCCTTCCAAGCCATGTCAAAATAGCACGCATTTAACAATATGCTTAAAAAACTAACTATTTATCTGCTTGCTGTTACTTTTTTGGCAGGCTGCGCCAAAGAAAAATATGTCGCCAAGCCAATTAACCCGCAGCAAACCGGCGCAAAAATTTTGGCCAAAGATCCGCTTAGTACAGATTTTAAAGCCTATTTAATTAAGCAAGGTTACAAAGAAACCGAGATTCCTTTTGCCAGCTGGGGCATCAACGAGCTGACTGCCAGCGCATTGTTTCATCATACAAAATTAGATATTGCCAAAGCGCAATTGGGTTTAGCCAACGCGCAACTTGAAACGGCTGGCCATAAGCAAAACCCCACTTTAAATGCTAGCCTTGCGCGCAGCAATCAAGCCAATGGCGATATTCGGCCGTGGTCTTATGGCTTAAGTGTAGAAATACCGATTGAAACAGCGGGCAAACGCGCAATACGCTTAGAAGAAGCGCAACATTTAGCAGAAGTTGCGCGCATTGATGTGGCAGATGCGGCTTGGCAATTGCGCAGCCAAATTGCACAAGATTTATTGCGTTACCATGAAAATATGGCGCGCCAACAATTGTTGCAGCTAGAAGTTAATAAACACAGCGAAATTGTGAATATGCTGCAAAAGCGCGTCGATATTGGCACACTGTCGAACACCGAGCTTGGCGCAGCTAAACTAATACAACAAAAAACCCAGTTTTTATTTACGTCAGAACAAGTTAAAAAAGAGGAAATTATTGCCAGCCTAGCTGTCGACGCGGGATTAAGCTTAGAAAAATTTAAGCAAATCCCCCTTGCAAAAGTTGAAATTGAAGCCGCACTGACCAAACAAACAAACATTTTAAAGACAACTGATTTACAAAATCTGCAGCAAAACGCCCTGCTAAACCGCTTAGATGTTCGCCGTAGCCTAGAAAAATATGCAGCAGCCGAGGCCAAAATAAAGTTAGAGGTGGCCAAACAAACGCCCGACATTTCCATCACACCTGGTTTTATTTTTGATTTTGGCGATAAAATTTGGACTTTAGGATTTTCTAGCTTGTTGAATTTACTCAACAAAAACCAAACTTTAATTGCCGAGGCAACACAACTGCGCGAAATTGAAGGCGCGCAATTTGAGGCGCTGCAAGCCAATATTATTGGTGATTTAAGCGTTGCCAATGCGCGTTATGGCGCAGCGCAAGAGAATTTAGCGGCCGCAAAGCAACAACAAAGCACGCAGCAAGCATATATGCAAAAGCTAAATAAACAACTGGCTGCGGGCGCGATAGATAGGCTAGAGCTTGCACAAGTAGCGCTGCAAAGCCAGTTGGCAGATACGCAACTGCTGGCCGCGCAAATTGAGGTGTTAAACGCAGCGAATACTATGCAAGATCTGCTGCAAATGCCTCTAAACAATCCACCTAATACAGCAAAAAATTAACATGACCAAAAAAACCAACTTAATTATTGTGTTGCAAGCCTTGCTGATTATCGGCTTGTTTTGGGTGCTAGTGTTTTACAGCAAAGATGAATTTGAGGCCTACCAAAACGAGCAAGAAGAAGAGATTGAAAGCCTGAATCGTGTAAGCAATAACGAGGGCATTAATATTGTTAGCTTAAGCCCTGCAACCCAACAAAATAGCGGCATACAGACCATTAAAATTAATAGCGCCAGTTTTAATGGCACCATTAAAAGCTTTGGCAATGTGGTGAGCATTGATAGCTTAAGCGAGGCGAAATCGCGCTATTTAAACCTAAAAACGGAGGTCATGCTTGCAAAGTCTGGCAGTACGCATAATCTAAAACAATATCAGCGTTTAAAAACGCTTAATGCCGATGATAAAAACGTATCAGACCAAGCTGTGCAAGCCGCGCAAGCCAATGTGCAGGCCGATAATGCCAAAATTACCTCGAATGAATTGCAACTTAAAAACTTAATCAGCAATACTAAATTGCAATGGGGTGAAGCCTTAGCTGACTTAGCATTTTCAGATCTGGTATTTAAAAACAAGTTGTCGCCACATTTGGCTAATTTATTAAGCAATAAAAATGTGCTAATTCAAATTAGCTTGCCGCTCAGCACCTCTACTCCCAGCCCTGGCAGCATTGTCAATGTCACGCCACTGAATGAAACCGTTGCGCCAATTCAAGCCATTTATGTATCCCCCGCCACGCAAAGTGATAGCAATGGCTTTGGCAAAACTTTTTATTACAGCGCTCCCGCCGATTTGTTGCGCATTGGCATGCGCGTGAATGTGCTAACTGCGGCTGCAAGCAGCGATACTGCTAGCGGCGTGGTCGTACCAAACAATGCCGTGGTGTGGTATGCCGGCAAAGCCTGGGCATATTTCAAGAATGGCCAAGATAAACAAATGGTTCAGTTTATTCGCAAACCTATAAGCACAAATACGGAAGTAGATGAAGGATGGTTTAACCAAGGCATAGCTGAAGACAGCGAAGTGGTGATTAGCGGTGCGCAGTTATTGCTATCAGAAGAATTTAAGTACTTGATTAAAAATGAAAATGAAGATTAAATTGAAAAATTTAATCGAAATTTCAGTGCAGACTCATATCGCGCAGCGATGTGACGTCGGAGCTAAAACTAGGATTAAAAACAAAAAGCCATGATGTCGGCACTGGTTCGTTTCTCTATCCGCTTTTATGGCGTGATTATTGGCTTGGCCTCACTACTGGTTTTTTACGGTATTTACAGCCTCACGCGCGCTAATCTTGACGTATTTCCCGAGTTTTCGCCCACACAAATTATTATTCAAACTGAGTCGCCCGGTTTATCGGCCGAATTGGTCGAAACACTGGTCTCGCAACCGATAGAAACCAGCATTGCAGGCACGGTGGGCGTGCGCGACATGCGCTCGCAGTCGATTCCAGGCTTATCAATCGTCACCGTGATATTCGATGAAAAGACTGATATCTATAGAAACAGGCAGGTAGTTGCCGAGCGTTTAAGCACGCTCACCAACCAAATTCCGCAAGGCATAACACCTAACATCACCCCGCTCACCTCTAGCGCCAGCACAGTGTTGGGCTTTGGCCTTACCAGTAAAAAACGCAGCTTGATGCAATTACGCACGCTGGTCGATTGGACCATTACGCCGCATTTATTGGCGATTCCAGGCGTGGCCGATGTGAACGTGTTTGGCGGCGAAGTGCGACAGTTTCAGGTACAAGTTGACCCAACTAAACTGCTGCAATATCAACTGAACTTAAACGACGTGGTGGCCGCCACGCAGCGTGCCACTGGCGTTTCTGGCGCAGGTTACATTCAAAACAGCAACCAGCGCATTATTGTAAATACAGAAGGCCAAGCCACCAATGCAACCACCTTAGCCAAGGCCGTTATCACACACAAAAACGGTCTCAGTATTAAGTTGGGCGACGTGGGCAGCGTGGCGGAAGGCGCTGCGCCTTCTATTAGCGCTGCGGCTGTCAATGGTGAAACAGGCATTTATTTATCGGTACAAGGGCAGCTGGGAGCCAA
>JANOYU010000071.1:0-14034 GCA_031429035.1 Methylophilaceae bacterium | reverse complement strand
CTTTTACAGGCGAGAAGGCACTGAAGCTACTGGTAGCGGGCTTGGTTTGGCAATTGTGCATAATATTGCCGTAGCACATCATGCCTCATTAGAACTTTCAGACAATCTAGCTTGTTCCGGATTAGTCGTTACAGTTGCATTTACAGCAAAACGCCTTGAACAATAAATAATTAAAAATTATTTATTTTGTAAGTCTTTGTTTGTAAGTCCTCGTTAAGTATCGGCCATTTAATATGTCTCCATGGCATTGCATTTTGTGATGTTATTTTATATTAGGAGATTTAAGATGTTTGGAACTCAAAAAGTTGTTAAAGCTGGTTTGGGCATAATGCTTTTGGCTGGTGCTTTAAGTGCGCATGCTTATGAAGGTGAAAAATTGGCGAAAGATGTTAAGGTAACCATTGCTGAAGCGCGTGCTATTGCTCTTAAAACACAGCCTGGAAAAATTACAGAAGAAGAGTTAGAGAAAGAAAATGATAGTCTTTGCTATTCTTTTGAGATAGAAGCTGGCAAAGCATCGCATGAAGTGAGTATTGATGCACAAACTGGTAAAGTTTTGGAAAATACAGTCGAAAATGAAAGCAATGAAAAAGAAGGCAAGTAAGGTAATGACGTAAGACCACCTAGTTAAGGCAGCATAACTCTCTCTAGTGAGACGGTTATGCTTATTTACGTTATAGATAAGCAAGTTAAATGAATTACAAGGATACGTTCATGGATAATGCGAGCAAATACCCTTTAAGCAAAGTACCAGAACTCACCTTAATATTTTGGATAATCAAAATCCTTGCTACTACCTTGGGTGAAACGGCGGGCGATGCGTTATCCATGTCGATGGATTTAGGCTATTTGCTTAGTACAGCTATTTTTGGCGCACTTTTTTTGGTGGCTGTTAGCGCACAAATCAAGGCCAAACAATTTCATCCGTATTTATATTGGGCGACGATTATTGCCACCACCACCGTTGGTACAACCTTGGCAGATTTCGCCACTCGCTCACTTGGTATTGGCTATACAGGCGGCTCTGCGCTGTTGTTTGCGCTGTTATTAGGCTCGCTGGCAGTTTGGCATAAAACACTCGGTTCAGTTTCGGTTGCTTCACTAAACACGCCCAAAGCCGAGCTATTTTATTGGGTGACTATTATGTTTTCGCAAACATTAGGCACTGCCCTAGGCGATTGGACAGCAGATACAGCTGGGCTTGGTTATTTGGGCGCAGCCATTATTTTTGGTGGGCTGTTGGCCGCTCTTGCGTTGGCGTATTATTTCACAAGTGTATCAAGAACATTTTTGTTTTGGGCGGCTTTTATCCTCACCCGCCCACTTGGCGCAGTGGTGGGCGATTTTCTCGATAAGCCCATTGCCAAAGGTGGGCTTGATTTAAGTCGTTTTTCGGCGTCTGCCGCATTATTATTTGTGATTGTGGCTTGCATACTATTTTTTCCACAACGTGCGGCAAAAACTGCGGCGCATTAAAATATAAATAGAAATACAAGTGAGAAAATAATGGAGCGTTGGATTGTCTATGCAATTATTTCGGCCGTTTTTGCTGGCTTTACTTCGGTTGTCGCCAAGCAGGGCTTAGCGGGCATTTCTGCTGAGTTAGGTTTAACCGTACGCACGCTTTTTGTGTGCGTTTTTGTGCTGATATTTGCTGCATTATCAGTCAATCCAGCGGAGATAAAATCGCTGCAAAAAGCCAATTATATTTGGTTGGCGCTATCGGCTATTGCTACCGCAGGCTCATGGATTTTTTACTACAAAGCCTTAAAAGTGGGCGATGTTGCAACTGTCGCCTTAATTGATAAAGGCAGTGTCGTTATCGCCATTGTGCTGGCTTGGTGGTTGCTTAAAGAAGCCATTACCTTACAAACGGCTATCGGTGCGCTGTTGGTTGTAGCTGGCCTACTAGTAATTGCAAAAAAATAATCACTATCCTACTTTTATATTAATAAATTGTTATTAAACCACCTGCCCTGCAAGCCAATAACTATGCGGCTTGCAGGGCGTTCTTTTTTGTGCGTATATTTGCATGCATGTAAATACAAAAAAATTAAGTTGACAAGTTTAATTTAACATTGTTAAATTAACGCTGTTAAGTATAAATTTGAATTGCATGCCGCCAAAACTAAAAACTGAGATTGAACGTCAACAATTACGTACATTGATTATCAATGCGGCGCGCGAGCTGTTTGTGGCTAAAGGCGTCGAGGCAGTGACCATGCGCGAAATTGCTAAGCGCATCGGCTATTCTGCCACCAGTATTTACCACCATTTTGCGGATAAAGATGCGGTTTTGCGGGCTATTTGCGATACCGATTTTTTAGCATTGGCCACCAGCTTAAAAAATATTCTTCTCATTGTAAATCCTATTGAGCGCATGAACGCATTGGGGCGTGGATACGCGGCATTTGCGCTAACCCACCCTAACCATTACCGCATGATGTTTATGACCGAGCGCACACCATGCGACCCCGCAGAATCGAGCTTGCAGCAAAATAATGCCGAGCAAGATGCCTATTTTCAGCTAAAAACTGTAGTGAACGATGTGCATGCGGCTGGTTGCTTTAGAGCCGATTTGCACGATGCAGATTTGATTGCACAAACCATTTGGGCGGGCATGCACGGCGTGTGTGCGTTGCAAATTAATATGTCTGACGATAAATGGGTCAATTGGAGCAGTATTTCTGACCGATTACAATTAATGCAAGAAGTGATGATGCGTGGGCTTTTACGAGAAAATACATGATGAAATTTATTCATTCAAAGTTAGTTATTTTAAGCAGCTTGTTTTTAATATTAACAGGCTGCAAAAAGCCTGCAGAACCCCCACCAGCGCCGCGCCCAGCCTTGGTGATAGAAGTAGGTAAAACGGCTTCAAGCAGCGCTACAGTTTTAGTGGGCGAGGTCAAATCGCGTTATGAATCGAATCAGGGCTTTCGCATTGCTGGCAAAATTATTGAGCGCAAAGTAGAAATAGGCGCCTTTGTGAAAAAAGGCCAAGTACTGGCGCGCTTAGATGCGGCAGATACTAATTTAGGCGCTAGCGCCGCTTTTGCCGATGTGCGGGTGGCAGAGGCGAATCGGGCTTTAGCAAGCTCTGAAGTAGAGCGGCAGCGTAAATTGGTGGATAAAAAATTTATTTCGCAATCGGCCTTAGATAAATACGAGGCAGAGCTAAAAACTGCTGATGCGCGGGTGAATCAAGCCAAAGCGCAGGCAGCCGTTTCAGGTAATCAATCGCGCTACACTGCACTGGTGGCCGATAGAAGCGGCGTTGTAACGCAGATTCGTGCAGAGCCTGGCCAAGTGGTTGAAGCGGGCGAGATGATTGCCCAAGTGGTAGATACGACGCAGATTGAAGTGTTGGTGGCAGTGCCAGAATCGCGCGTGGCAAAAATTAAAGTGGGCGATGTGGCAACCCTAAAGTTGTGGGCAAACCAAATATCAAACCCTGAAAAAATCTACAACGGAAAAATACGCGAAATTGCACCCGCAGCCAACTCAGCCACCCGCGCCTTCGATGTGCGCGTGGCATTTACCGATGCCGATGCCACCGTAAAACTGGGCATGACGGCAGGCGTGCGACTTGAAGGCGATGCGCCTGCCAGCCTTATTGTGCCGTCAACCGCTTTGACTCAATTAAACGGCAAAACTAGCGTATGGGTCATCACCAACAATATTGCACAGCCACGCATAGTTATCGCAGGCCAATACACCGAAGAAGGTGTGACAATTAGCAGCGGTTTGCAAGCAGGTGAGCTGGTGGCAGTGGCGGGTGTGCATACGCTAGTGAAAGGCCAAAAAGTTGTGCCAAAGCTTGAGGTATTGCCGTGAGCGAGCATGAAAAAAAGCAAGCACCAGAAGTAAACGAAAAACCGCGCTTTAATCTATCTGAATGGGCGCTAAAAAATCAAGTATTGGTTTTGTATACCATGCTGATGATTACCATTACTGGCTTGCTGGCATTTACAAACCTTGGCCAATCAGAAGATCCGCCATTTACTTTTAAAGTGATGTTGGTGCGCACCACTTGGCCAGGTGCTAGCGCGCTTGAGGTAGAGCAGCAAATTACCGATAAAATTGAGAAAAAACTTCAAGAAGTCCCGCATTTAGATCACACCAATAGTTACTCTCGACCTGGTGAATCGATGATTTTTATCATCATTAAAGATGATACCTTCTCCGAAGTGATTCCCGATATTTGGTACCAAGTGCGTAAAAAAATTGGTGATATTCGGCATACGCTGCCCAGCAATGTAGAAAGCTTGGTGTTTAACGACGAATTTAGTGATGTGTACGGCAGCATGTATGCGCTGACTGGCGATGGTTTTGATAATTTTGCGCTAAAAAAACAAGCAGAAATGATTCGTGCCGAGCTGCTTAAAACGCCCGATGTGGCCAAAGTAGATTTTTTTGGCGAACAAAAACAGCGTATTTTTATTGAGCTTTCAAACGCCAAGCTTTCTAATATTGGCCTTAACACCACAACTTTGGTTAATATTCTACAAGCGCAAAATGCCGTAGTGCGCGGTGGCACTTACGATTCGCCTACAGAGCGCATCCGTATTGATGTTTCGGGCAGGTACAATTTATTGCAAGATTTACGCGAATTAAGACTTCGCGCTAACAATCAAGATTTTAAACTGAGCGATGTGGCGCGCGTTTATAACGGTTATGAAGACCCGCCAGTAGAGACGGTGCGGTTTAACGGCAACCAAAGCTTGCTGCTAGGCGTGAGCATGCAGCAAGGCGGCGACGTTATTGCATTAGGCGAAGCGCTAGATGCAAAAATTACTCGTATTCAACAAGCTTTGCCGGTGGGTTTAAGCTTTAACACGGTGACTTCGCAGCCAAAAATTGTCGCTAACTCGGTCAATGATTTTGTCAAATCGCTGGCAGAAGCATTAGTGATTGTGCTGGGTGTGAGTTTACTTTCATTGGGCTGGCGCACTGGCATTGTGGTGGCTATTTCTATACCAGTGGTGCTGGCAGCCACATTTTTGGTGATGAATTTCTTTAATATTGGCCTGCATAAAATCTCGCTAGGCGCGCTGATATTGGCGCTGGGGCTTTTGGTGGATGACGCGATTATTGCGGTTGAGATGATGTCATCTAAAATGGAGCAAGGTTGGGATAGAGTAAAAGCCGCCTCGTTTGCATATAGCTCTACCGCCATGCCCATGCTGACAGGTACTTTAGTTACCGTGGCAGGCTTTTTGCCAATTGCCACTGCCGCTAGTGCTACTGGCGAATATACGCGCTCAATCTTTCAAGTTTCAGCCATTGCTTTAATTATTTCATGGTTTGCTGCAGTAATTTTTGTGCCTTATTTAGGCTACCATTTGTTGCCAGATTACGCGCATAAACCCAAGCCTTCAAAACTAATGATTTGGCTGAAATTTAAGCTGGGACTGGCCGAAAAAGAGGATGAAGCCCATCATCACGATATTTACAACACCAAGTTTTACACTGCGTTTCGCCGTTTGGTCACCACTTGTGTGCGTTATCGAAAAACGGTGATTATAATCACGCTGGCGATGTTTGTACTATCGGTGGTAGGTTTTGGTAAAGTGCAGCAGCAGTTTTTTCCCGATTCTACGCGCTTAGAGCTAATGATTGATTTACGCATGACCGAAGGCGCGTCTTACCAAGCGACCAATGTAGAGGTGAAAAAACTAGAAAATTGGCTTAATGCTTGGAATAAAAGAAATGCAGGTGTGGATAATTTTGTGGCCTACATTGGCACCGGCAGCCCGCGTTATTACTTGCCGCTAGATATTCAATTAGCGCACCGAGGCTTTGCACAATTTGTGGTGCTGAGCAAAAATCTAAAGCAACGTGAAGCCTTGCGTAGCGATTTGCTTAAGCTATTTGAAACGGATTTTCCTAGCTTGCGCGCCTCAGTATTGCGGCTAGAAAATGGCCCGCCTGTGGGCTTTCCAGTGCAGTTTAGGGTAGATGGCAGCGATGTTAAAAAAGTGAGAGAAATAGCGCACAGCATTGCAGACATTATGCGTAGTAACGAAAACTTAACTAATGTGCAGCTAAATTGGGAAGAGCCTAGCAAAGTATTAAAAGTGCAGATAGACCAAGAAAAGGCGCGTCTGCTGGGTGTAAGCTCGGTAGATATTGCCAATATGTTAAATGGCGCTATGAGCGAGCTGTATATCACCGAGTTTAGGCAAGGTAACGAGCGCATAGATTTGGTGGTGCGCGGCGCCGAAACTGAGCGCAAACGTGTGTCGCGCTTGCCTAATTTGATGGTTAATACTGCGGCGGGTATTAGTGTGCCACTGTCACAAATTGCTAATATTGGCTCTGAATTTGAAGAAGGTGTCATTTGGCGGCGCAATCGTGTGCCATCGATTATTGTGCGGGCGCATTTAAGGGGCGGTTTACAAGCGCCTGTGGTGTCTGCGCAAATTGAAGAAAAATTGATAGCACTGAAAGCCGATTTACCGCTTGGCATTAGTATAGAAACAGGCGGCGCAGTGGAAGAATCTGCCAAAGGTGGCGCCTCGGTGGCCAAAGGTGCGCCGCTGTTTTTGGTGGCAGTGCTCACCTTGTTGATTATTCAGCTAAAAAGCTTTTCACGTACGTTTTTGGTGTTGCTCACCGCACCTTTGGGCTTAATCGGAGTCACTATTGGGTTGCTTGTATTTAATCAACCATTTGGTTTTGTGGCCATGCTGGGTACCATTGCATTAAGTGGCATGATTATGCGTAACTCGGTGATTTTAGTGGATCAAATTGATCAAGATAAAGCCAGTGGATTAGCACCTTGGCAAGCGGTGGTAGAATCGACGATTCGCCGTTTTAGGCCAATCGTACTGACGGCAGCAGCGGCCATTTTAGCCATGATTCCGCTAACCCGCAGCGTGTTTTTTGGCCCTATGGCAGTGGCCATTATGGGCGGCTTGGCAGTGGCCACGGTGCTAACGGTGTTGTTTTTACCAGCACTTTATGCAGCTTGGTTTAAAATAAAAGTACCAAATACATAGTTTTTGGCTATGTTTCATAAGCTTAAGCTATAATTTTAATCAACATTAGAGATATTAAAGATGCAAGCAGCTAAAACAAATACAGATAGAAATATGCCAAGTGAGATTGCGCGCTTTAATATGCGCGAAGCTAGATTCAATATGATCGAACAGCAAATACGTACTTGGGAGGTGTTAGACCCAAGCGTGTTGCAGCTATTAAACGTGGTGCCACGCGAAAATTTTGTGCCACGAGAATATACAGGTTTGGCGTTTGCAGATATTGAAGTGCCGATTGGCCATGGCCAAACTATGCTGCACCCCAAGTTAGAGGCGCGCATGTTGCAAGCACTTAACGTGCAAAGCACGCATACGGTATTGCACATAGGCTCTGGCAGCGGCTATTTTACTGCCTTGCTGGCCAGCCTGGCAAAGCACGTGGTTTCGGTTGAAATTAATACAGATTTAAGTGAAATTGCTGCAAAAAATATAAAGGCGCAAAATCTAACAAATGTATCGCTGCAAATTGGCGATGGTGCACAAGGCTACACAGATAAAACTGGCATAAAAGCCATGTTTGATATTATTGTGTTTACTGCGTCATCACCGGTAGAGCCAGTGCATATGCGCAATCAGCTTAATATTGGTGCCACATTGTTAATTGTGTTGGGGCAAGCACCTGTCATGCAGGCTGTACGCATACAGCGCGTTTCTGCCACTGGTTTTAAACAGCAGGTATTATTTGAAACTTGCTTGCCCGTATTAGAAAACGCGGCACAAGCAGAGGCATTTGAGTTTTAAAATGGAAACTTTAAAGATGCGTAATTTAAAAATGCGTAAAATGATTGTATTGTTGGCTACTGCTTACGTCACAGCAGGCTTTAACGTCATGTCCATGGCAGAAGAAAAAGTATCGCTAATGGATGTTTACAATAAAGCCTTGGCGCATGATCCAACGCTGGCCTCTGCATTAAACGCCAATAAAGCCGCACAAGAGATTATTGAGCAAGGTAAGGCACTGTACCGCCCCACCGTTAACTTTAGCGCTGGTGCAACGGCTACGCAAACTGATATTAAATATATCGGATCTGGTTTTAACCCTTTTAGAAGCCAAGGCCGCCAAAATTTTGAAGGTTATACTTATGGCATAGATGCGCGCCAGCCTATTTTTCGTAAGCAAAATTTGCTGCAAATAGATCAAACCTTAACGCAAGTATCGCAGGCCGATAAACAATATCATTTAAGCCAGCAAGACCTTATTTTGCGCACCACTCAAGTTTATTTTGATGTGCTGATTGCGCAAGATAAAATTGATTTAATTGGCGCACAAAAAGTGGCCATTTTAAGTCAGCTAGATCAAGCAAATGCCACGTTTGAGGTAGGTACTGCCACCATTACCGATGTCAATGAAGCGCAAGCGCGTTATGATTTAGTACTAGCGCAAGAGGTTGCAGCAGTAAACGAATTTCAAATTGCTAGGCGCGCCATACAAGCCATTACCGGCGAAGTGCCAGAAAAGCTAGCCACGGTAAAGCCAGATATTACAGCCACCCAACTTAGCCAGCCCATGCAAGATTGGCAAGAGGTGGCGGTACAAAATAATTTAAGTATACAAATTCAAAAAGATGCCTTAAAACTGGCCGAGCAAGAAGTGGAGCGTACAAATGCAGGCCATTTACCAACGCTGGATGCAGTGGCAAGTTATAACAAAAATTATGCCAATGGCGGCACCAGCGGGGTTGGTAACGATTTAGATAACGCTACCATTGGTTTACAGCTCGATATTCCGCTGTATGCTGGTGGCTCGATTAGCTCGCGTGCGCGCCAAGCAGTTTTAAACAAGCAAAAAGCCATGGATGACGTGGAAATTGCTCGCCGCAACGCAGATTTAGAAACGCAGCGTGCATTTTTAAATTTAAGCAGCAGTATCGCGCAAATAAAAGCCTTAGATCAAGCCTTGGTTTCTAGCCAAAGCCAGTTAAACTCAACCAAACTTGGTTATGAAGTAGGCGTGCGCACCAGTGTCGATGTGCTGAATGCGCAGCAACAATATTTCTCTGCCAAGCGCGATTTATTGCAAGCGCGTTACAGTTATTTGGTGAATATTATTCGGTTAAAATTTGTATCAGGCGTGGTGTCAGAGGCTGATTTGCAAGACATTAACCAACAATTAACTCCTATTAATGCCGATTTAAAATCCAGCATGAATTTTAAAACCAATACTGCAAAACCTGCGGCCAGCAAACCTAAATCTACCGCAATTGGTGATGATTTAAGACTTTCTAAAAAGTTAAATTAGTTTGATTATTAATAGCCAAATTAGCCAGCTGGTTATTGTTGATATGCAGGTGAAATTAGCAGCAGCAATGCCAGCACAGGCCATGCAAACGCTTACTAAAAATTGCGCTATTTTGGCCCAAGCAGCAAGCTTATTAAATATTCCTAGCGTGCTTACCGAGCAATATCCACAAGGCTTGGGCGCAACATTGCCAGAAATTAAACAGCATTTACCCAACACAAAAGCCATTACTAAAATGGCTTTTTCTGCCTGTGGTGAGCCCAAATTTAATCAACAGTTACAACGCGAAAACATACAAATAATCATAGCAGGCATGGAAGCACACATTTGTGTGCTGCAAACTGCGCTCGCTTTAATTGCTGCAGGTAAAAACGTGTTTGTGGTTGAAGATGCCATTATATCGCGCACGCCAGCCAATAAATTAAATGCAATCAATCGCTTGCAACAAGCGGGTTGTATCATCAGCAACACCGAATCGGTGCTGTTTGAGTGGCTAGGTAACGCTAACCATCCTGCATTTAAAGTTATCTCTAAATTAATTAAATAACGTGAACTGGAAATTATTCGCTGTTATTACAGTTATTTGTTACGGCGGTTATCAACATTTTTCCAATCGCCCAATCATGCATGGCAATGGCGTCATTGCTGGCCAACAGCCAGTGCAAGCTGCTAGCAATCAACAAGTTTTCAAGCACAATGGCTACACTATTACGCCGCTAGAATCGTTTGCCATTGAGGCGCGAGTATTGGCAGCAAAAGATTACACGTTTGGGCGCGAGGCAGATTTATCGCCAGTTGATTTGGCGCTTGGTTGGGGCAGCATGTCAGATGAAGCGGTTCTGAGCAAAATTAACATTAGCCAAAGCAATCGTTTTTATTATTGGCAGGTCAATGCATTTCCCATTCCGCGTCAAGAAATTGAAACGCAAAGCGCCAATATGCACATGATTCCGGCCGATGCACAAATAGAGAAAATCTTAAAATCGGTGCGGCCAGGCCAAGTGGTCAAGTTATCAGGCTATTTAATTGAGGCCAAAGCCGATGATGGCTGGCGCTGGAAAAGCTCTCTCACACGCAGCGATACAGGCGCGGGCGCGTGCGAAGTGATTTTCGTTAAATCACTTTCTGTCAGCTAGTTTTCTAGGTATATTTATAGAGGCATCTTATTTGATGCCTCTGCGAGCCAATATCCATGCGGCTCACAGAGCATTGTTTTTCTCACGCAGTATTATTAAGCGCTTAAACGGCGCGCAACTAGCGCCATCAAATATATCGTCGCGCCAGAATAAGTCGCGCTAAATTGCACTGCCGCTTGCTGCATTTTTTGCCGTTGTGCAGCATCATCACGCAATAATATAATGCCATCGCGCAACGCTTGCACATCTTTCACCCGAATCGCGGCGCCTGCAGCTAGCGCATTTTTAGTTGCTTCTGCAAAGTTAAAAGTATGCTCACCAATTAAAATCGGCTTTCCCATCGCGGCGGCTTCAATTAAATTTTGCCCACCAAATGGCAGCAAGCTACCGCCAATAAACGTAAAATCGCACGCAGCATAATAAGTAAAAAGCTCGCCCATACTGTTGCCCAGCACAAACTTGCAATTTGCAGGCACTATTTTAGCTGCCACTTCGCCGCGTGCATCGGGGTAGCTGTTTGCTTGTAAATCGGTGCGCCACATAAATGCATGCTGATTTTTTTGCAGCAAATTTGCTACTTCTAAAAAGCGTTGCGGGTGACGTGGGACGATAATGGTCAAAATATCTAAATCTTTGACTGCTTCTATAATTAATGCTTCTTCGCCTTCGCGCGTGCTGGCGGCTAAAAATATAGTGCGCTTTTGGCCAAGCTGGTTTTTCTCAAACTGCAAAGCCAATTTTTCGGCTGTTGGCAATGCCCAAGCGGGTGGTTTTACATCAAACTTTAAATTGCCTGCAACGCTTATATTAGTTGCGCCTAAATTTTGCAAACGCGCTGCATCGTCCTTGGTTTGCGCTGCTACCGCGCTTAAACTTTGCAGGCCTTCGCGTGCCAATTTTCCAAGCTTTATATAGCCTTTTGCTGATTTTTCTGACAGCCGTGCATTGAGCAACAATATGGGAATTTCACGCTGTTTGCAGGCAGCAATTAGGTTAAACCACAGTTCGGTTTCCAAAATCAAAGCAATTTTCGGCTGAAAGTGCTTTAAAAAATTATTCATCGCAAAAGGCACATCGTAAGGCAAATAAACACGATCAACTAAATTGCCAAAAATACCTTCACTCGCCTCGCGGCCAGTGGGCGTGCCGTGCGTGAGCAAAATTTGGTGCTGCGGATAAGTTATCTGTAACTGCTTAACCAAAGGTTCAGCGGCGCGCGTTTCGCCCACCGATACGCAATGCAGCCAAATAACTGGTTTGCTGATTTTTATATCATAAAAACCAAAGCGCTCGGGCCAGTGTCTTAAATATGCTGGTTGCTTAATGCCGCGCCATAACAATTTAAGCGGCAGCAGCGGCAAAATTAAAGTTAGCAGCACAGAATAGAAAAAGCGATTCATGGCTGCATTTTCTCACAAAATTGCATTTTCATTTGCAGCACAAAAACATAGCCTAAAAACGCATCTAAAAGTCGCAAAAATAGCTATTTAAAATTAGCTAGAAATTTATTTTTAAATATTATTTTTTTGTAAGTAATCGCTCACCCTAGCGCAATGCAAATACTGGCTTGGTTTTGGTCAAAATTTAACAAAATAAGCACGATAAAGCTTACAAATTTTCTATTGACGGACACAAAATAAAGGCTTAAATTTCTATTTAAGGCACAATATGTTGTGTTTAAGCACCAGTTTTTTCGCTAAAAAAATGATTGTAGTTATAAATCACATAGTTAGCGCAGATTCATGTTTTTTTGATGCGAAAAGCGTCGCAAACTGACCTATATTAATAGTTAATAATAAGATTTTTTGGGAGTGAGTATGTTGAAAGCAGTCGAGCCTATGGCCAAATCACAAGAGCGCGCGAGCATTGAAATCCCCATGCAGCCGGTTTCGTTGGACATTTGGGATAAAAAATATCGCTTAAAAGCTAAAAATGGTGACCATGTCGATGCCGATATGGATGCATCTTACTCTCGCGTAGCGCGCGCGTTGGCCGATGTGGAAACGACGGAAGAGAAACGCCAAGAATGGCACGAGAAGTTTTTGTGGGCGCTACGCCGCGGCGCGATTCCCGCTGGCCGCATTACCTCTAACGCGGGTGCGCTAGAGCACAAACCTGCTACTTCGACCATTAACTGCACGGTTTCTGGCGTGGTAGAAGACAGCATGGACAATATTTTAAACAAAGTACACGAGGCTGGTTTAACGCTAAAAGCAGGTTGCGGCATTGGTTACGAGTTCTCTACACTGCGCCCAAAAGGCGCATTTGTGGCGGGTGCTGGCGCCTATACAAGCGGCCCGTTAAGTTTCATGGATATTTACGACAAAATGTGTTTTACCGTGTCATCTGCGGGCGGCCGTCGTGGCGCGCAAATGGCCACCTTTGATATTAGCCACCCAGATGTCACCGATTTTATTAAAGCCAAGCGCGAAAACGGCCGTTTACGCCAATTTAATTTAAGCTGCCTCATCACTAAAGAATTTATGGAAGCAGTAAAAGCCGATTCTGAGTGGAAGCTTGCCTTCCCAGTCACCGAAAAAGAAGCCATTGTTGATGGCCTTAACGTCAACGATATTACGCAAGTAGTGTGGCGCGAATGGCCAGTAAAAGGTAAATACCTTACCAAAGCCGATGGCGTAGATGCGGGTAAAGTAGCATGCCGCGTGTATAAAACCATTAAGGCACGCAGGTTGTGGGATGTGATTATGTCTTCCACCTACGACTTTGCCGAGCCAGGTTTTATTTTGATTGACCGCGTAAACGAGATGAACAACAACTGGTTTTGCGAAAATATTCGTGCAACTAACCCGTGTGGCGAGCAACCATTGCCGCCGTATGGCGCATGTTTATTGGGCTCTGTGAACTTGACTAAATTTGTGCACAAACCATTTACCGATGAAGCCAGCTTTGATTGGGCAGAATATCGCGCAGTGGTGGCCGTGTTTACCCGCATGTTAGATAACGTGGTTGAAATTAATGGCCTGCCGTTGCAACAACAGCGCGACGAAATTGCCCGCAAACGCCGTCACGGCATGGGTTATTTGGGTTTAGGCTCTGCGCTAACTATGATGAAAATGAAATATGGCGAGGAAGAATCGCTTAAGTTTACCGATGAAGTCACACGTGTAATGGCCGAAGAAGGCTGGAACGTGGGCGTGCAATTGGCGGATGAAAAAGGCGCTGCGCCGATTATGGAAGAATTGTTCGTTGTGACTGCCGATATGCTAGCAAAGCGCCCAGAGATGGCGGCAGATGGCATTAAAGTTGGCCAAAAAATTGCAGGCAAAGTATTGCTGGGTAAATATAGCCGCTATATGCAGCAGTTTCCAGAAGGCTTGCGTAACCAAATCGCCAGCAAAGGCGTGCGCTTTACGCACCACAGCTCTATTGCGCCAACCGGCACCATTTCACTTTCTCTAGCCAACAACGCCAGTAATGGCATCGAGCCATCTTTCGCGCACCACTACGCGCGCAATGTGATTCGCGAAGGCAAAAAATCGAAAGAAAAAGTCGATGTATTCTCCTTCGAGCTATTGGCTTATCGCGAGTTGATTAATGCAAAAGCCATGCCATTTAGCGATAAAGAAGATGAAAAGCTGCCAGATTACTTTTTAGA
>JANOYU010000070.1:0-2050 GCA_031429035.1 Methylophilaceae bacterium | reverse complement strand
ATCGTTAGGTTGTAAGCGTGCTGCGGTTTCTGGGTCTCTCAGTGCCAGATTTTCGTGCATGGCTGGCCAACCTATCAATTCGGCACGGGCGTCTAACCTTGCGCGTACTTCTGGGTTGGCTTGCGGCAAACCACTCATGCCCTCAGACAAAGCTTTAAAATACAACATGGTACCGCCAACTAGCAGCGGGATTTTGCCACGCGCGGTAATTTCCGCCATTAGCTTTAGCGCATCGCTTCTAAAATTCGCGGCAGAATACGCACTGGTGGGGTCAATAATATCAATCAAATGATGCGGTGCACTTGCCAGCGTAGCGGCATCTGGCTTGGCTGTGCCGATATTCATATCCTTAAATACCAATGCAGAATCAACACTGATAATTTCAACAGGCAGCTTTGAATATAAGTGAACCGCCGCACCAGTCTTACCACTGGCAGTTGGGCCCATCAGAAAAATGGCTGGAAGGAAATTTTGACTATTCATGAAATGTAACGCCAAGCTATTGCGCCCTATTCTTGCTTATTTCTTTATAGTAATTAAGTAAGTCTTCATCACCCGACAAAACTTTTAGCATCATTTGGATTGAAAGTATTGGTCCAGGAACAATTCCATCTTCATCAATTTCTTTGCCGTCAAAATCAGAATTAAGTGCTAGTTCGAAATTTACAATCCACCAAACCTCAATTTTTTTAATTAACTCTAAAACCTCATCAAAGGTTTTTGTAGGGTTAAAATCTGTCCCTCTTGCTACCAATGAAGATAACTCATGGGCTAACGAGTTACGTACAACTTTAACTCTTTCAAATTTCTCTAAATCTGCGTCATTTATCACCTCATGACTTTTGAGCCATTCCAAAGATGCGTAAACAGGGCTTTTATTTAGTGCCAGCACTTCTTTCGTATAATCTTCATTAACCCCAGAGCCATTTTCGTTAAAACCATCCAAATAAAAGAACTTTATTCGACCCACAATCGATTCAATAAGAATCTCATTGGCTATAAGAAACATCGATGCAGAAATAATTCTTTCTCTTAAAATTTCTGGATTAAGAAATTTTTCCCAATTCTCACTATGCTTATTCACAACGTTTATTTACCCCGCATAAACATCTTATCCAAATCGCTCATACTCACCTGAAACCAGGTCGGGCGGCCATGGTTACACATGCCGCTTCGTTCTGTGGCTTCCATATCACGCAGCAAAGCATTCATCTCGGTTACGGTGAGTATACGATTGGCGCGTACAGCCGCGTGGCAAGCCATAGTGCCCAGCAGCTCGTTTCTGCGTTCTGTGAGCGCCCTGCTGGCACCGTACTCACGCAAATCTTTTAATACATCACGCGCCAGTTGCACAGCATCTGCATTTTTCAGCATGGTGGGCACTGCGCGCACCGCAAGCGTGCTAGGCGAAAGCACGGCAATATCAAAGACCAATTGCTGCAGATTATCTGCACCAGTTGTCAGCTCTTCATTCACCGTTGCCACTTCTAGCCTATCTGCATTAAAGCTGACAGGAATCAGCAGTGGTTGCATCGGCACGGCTTTATTATCAAGCGCGTTCTTAAGTTGCTCGTACATAATGCGCTCGTGCGCGGCGTGCATATCGACTACCACTAAACCTGCACTATTTTGCGCGAGGATATACACACCGTGAATTTGCGCGACGGCGAAGCCTAAAGGGAAATCTTGAGGCTGAAAGTCTTGTTTCTCGGCAAAAGATTGCTCAAAACCTTCTAAAGACACCCCCGCGTCCCTATTGGCTTGCAGAGCAATGCCTTGCGTATTGTTTTGACCAAATAAAGTCTCGTAAAAAGCAGTATTTTGCTGCGCGTTTAAGGGCATTTGAGACTGATAGCTTGGATAATTTTGTACATTACTAGCAAACGGATTGTGCGCCGCTTGATTCGCCGTCGAGGCATTAGAAACGCCTGTGGGTGTGGCCAGCGCTTTGTGCAGACTGTGAAATACAAATCTGTGAATCGCTTGTCCATCTCTAAAACGCACCTCGGTTTTGGCGGGGTGCACGTTAACATCAACCAAGTTGGGATCT
>JANOYU010000069.1:0-12174 GCA_031429035.1 Methylophilaceae bacterium | reverse complement strand
GAAGAATCCAGTTTTTAAAACTAAACCTAACTACTGGATTCTTCGCTACGCTCTGAATGACGGGGTGGTATTAAAGATATGCTTTGTATATTGAACTGCACCACCACTTTCATGCAAGCCCCTTCGCCATGCCGAGCAACGCAATCAAGCTAGGAGTTGTCGTCGAGGTCTGTTTGAGCCTTAATGGTTTTTGAAGGCGAGTTCCGCAGCCGTACCAGTTTTGCGCTAAGACCGAGGGAAACAAGCGGCAGCGGGGTGCTGCTTTCTTTGGTTACTTTCTTTTTAAGCACTTAAAAGAAAGTAACTAGCCGTCGGGCTACCCCCGACAAGGTGAAACTTTCACCAATTCACCCTCTCTCTAACTCTCTCCCTTCGAGGGAGAGAGGATAAAAACGGATGCTCTGCGAGCCAATATCCAAGCGGCTTCCAGGGCAGGTGTTTTGAAGGTGGTTTTAAAGCTAAGTTTTTAAAGGTGAAACGTAAGGTAAAACTAATTGAATAAATCAGGCAATACTGCAGCTGGGCGCTCAGAATCTGCGCGTGCTTCTAAAAAATCAAAAGTAAGTGGACAACGACTGGGTTTACGCGCGGCTTTGCGTTTTTTTGCCGTGGCGGTTAAATCAATATATGGTGTTTGGCTAATGCGCACATAACCAGAGCTGACTAATTTTTGTGCAGTGGTTTCAAATAAACTTAAAGGGTTGTCGATATTTTGCAGGGTCAAAATTTCTTCTTGCATGCTTTTGGTTTTGGCAACTTTTAGCACGTTATACATCACAAATTTTGCTGAAGTTTGCTTGCCGTAAATTTCGCCAGTGTGAACAGACATATTGCCCCTTAACTATTGATATTACACATGTTAATGCTATTTAGCCTACCGCTGCAAGCCTTATTTTAGCTATTATTTTCGGCGTAAATCAATGTGCGATTTTATTAACTCAATCGCTTGAAATCTAAAACGGCTGCCATCGGCATCTTTTACCCACATGTGCAGCAAGCCGCTAAAAAACAAGTGCGTATCTAATGCTAATGCTTTTGGCGATAGATTAGTGGCTAACAATTGTTGTGCTTGCGCGCGTTCGTAGGCACTTTGCATTTTTTCGGTGATGCTAGAACAGTTTTGCAGAATTTGTTGCAGTACGGTAGAAAACTCATCTACATATTCACATTTAATCATCATAATTTCATAAATTTGTCGCATTTCTGTGTTTTGATTAAGCTGATGTACGGTATCGCACAGACTGTTTTCAATTTGAGTAATAGCATCGTTGCTTTCTTCAGTAAGGGTGTCATCCATGCGGTCAATCAGTGGCAAAAATACTTGTTCGCGCATAGCGTGAAATATTTCGGCTTTATTTTTAAAATGCCAATATATGGCACCGCGCGTTACGCCAGCTTGCGCGGCAATATGCTCTAAGGTAGAGCGGCTAACGCCGCGCGATAAAAATACCTCGCGTGCCGCATCTATAATGCGCTGGCGAGTTAGCTCTGCATCTTCTTTGGTTTTTCTTACCATATAAATTTGTGTACTATTTGTTAATAAGTGAATTAATGTAGACAATAATTGTATAACGATTTAACTAAAATATAGTTTACATTCGTTCATGTTTGTATAATAATAAACATTCAAGCTAGAATGTAAAGTGTTAAATAGCCTATTTAATGGAGCGCTTAATGCCAGTTTTATTGTTTAAAAATAGCATGTTACATGCAAATAGCATGGCAAAATTAAACATTGTATGTTGGTTATTACTCACTTTATTTCTATCACTGTCGCTTGTGGCTTGCAATAAAAAGCCAGAGGGCGCTGCAGCACCTGCTGGTGCGCCAATGCCAGCCATGCCTGTTAGTATCATTAGTGTACAAGCCACATCGGTGCCAATGCGCGTAGAGGCAGTTGCGCAAACTGAAGGCGCCAGTGAGGTAGAAATTCGGCCACGTGTGGGTGGCATAATATTAAAAAAAATGTTTGAAGAAGGCCAGCCGGTAAAAGCAGGGCAGGTGCTGTTTCAGCTAGACCCAGCGCCATTTCAAATTGCGCTAGAGCAAGCAAAAGCTGCCGCAGCGGGCCAAGGCGCACGCATTACCCAAACATCACGCGAATCTAGCCGCTTAAAAGAATTACTGGCAACACAATCCATTAGCCAGCGCGAATACGATAATGCCACATCTGACAGCAGCATAAGCCAAGCGGGCATGATGCAAGCGCAGGCCAATATTAAAGAAGCACAGCTGAACTTGTCGTACACTAAAGTAACTGCGCCAGTGGCGGGTATCGCAGGCCGCTTTCAATATTCAGAAGGGGCACTGGTTGCGGCAGGTACCAGCCTGCTAACGACGATTGTGCAGGTGTCGCCCATTTGGGTGCGCTTTAGTCTATCTGAAAGCGAATTAAAAAGTTTGGGCGGCCATGTCAGCGCGCAAAATGTATCTGAAGTGAGCTTGATTTTGCCCGATGGCAGCGAATATCCGCAAAAAGGCAAACTCAACTTTACCGCCAATCAAATTAACCCAAGTTTGGGCACGCAAGAATTGCGCGCCACCTTTGAAAACGGCGATAAAAGCTTGTTACCAGGCCAATTTGTGCGCGCTCGCGTCACCACTGGCTCGCAAGAAGGCGTGTTTTTGGTACCACAAACGGCAATTTCTACGGGCGAGCAAGGCACCTTTGTGTTTATCGCCAATGCAAAAAATCAAGCAGAACGCCGCCCTGTCACCGTAGGCGAGTGGAAAGGCGCAGATTGGATTGTGCTGAGCGGCCTGCAAGCGGGCGACAAAGTGATTACCGATAATTTAATTAAACTCAACATGATGCCGCCTGGCGCGCCTGTTGAGCCACATGCGCTAGGAGCCGCTCCCAGCTTGCCTGCTGGCGCACCTGCTGCAAAGCCAGAAGCTCCAAAATAATAATTAACGCATAATGATTAAATTTTTTAACTATGATTAAATTTTTTATCACCCGCCCAATTTTTGCTGGCGTTTTGTCCATCATTATTGTGCTGGCTGGCTTGGCTGCAGCGTTTAAATTACCCGTTGCGCAATATCCTGAAATCGCGCCACCAACGGTGACGATTACCGCAAACTACCCAGGTGCGAGTGCAGATACGCTGTCAAAAACGGTGGCTGCGCCCATTGAGGAGCAGTTGAGCGGTGTGGAAGATTTGCTGTATTTCAACTCTGTGGCAGATTCTAGCGGCACGCTAACGATTACTGCGACTTTTGAAGTTGGCACCAATATTGACCAAGCGACCTTTAACGTCAGTAACCGCGTCAATATCGCCACGCCGCGCTTGCCAGAAGAAGTGCGCCGCAATGGCTTAATTGTGCAAAAAATATCTAGCGATTTTTTATTGGTGTCTTTTTTAACATCTAAAAATAAAGCGCACGATAGACTATTTTTAAGTAACTACGCTACGCTAAATATTTTAGATGAAATTAAGCGTATTCAAGGTGTAGGCAGTGCGCAGATTTTTGGCGGCCAAGATTACGCCATGCGGGTGTGGCTGCGACCAGACAGAATGGCGCAATTAAATGTTACAACATCTGACATTGCAGCGGCAATTCAAACGCAAAACGCGCAATATGCAGCGGGTAAAATCGGCCAAGACCCGGCGCCAAATGACCAACAAATTATCTACACGGTAACCGCAAAAGGCCGTTTATTAGAGCCTGAACAATTTGGCAATATTATTATTAAAGCCGATGGTCCAAACGGTATTTTGTACCTAAAAGATGTGGCACGACTTGAGCTGGGTGCGCAAAACTACAATGTGCGATCTTCGCTAAACGGCCAGCCAGGCGTGGCCTTGGGCGTATTTTTGCAATCGGGCGCTAATGCGCTAGACACGGCAAAAAGCATCAAACTGAAAATGGAAGAGTTAAAACAGCGCTTTCCAGACGGTATGCAATATAGCATTCCATACGACACCAGTGAATTCGTAAAAGCGACCATTGAAGAAGTATTTAAAACGCTGGGCGAAGCCTTGATTTTGGTGGTGCTGGTGGTGTTTTTGTTTTTGCAAAGCTGGCGCGCAACACTGATACCTATTATCGCCGTGCCAATTTCACTTATCGGCACTTTTGCAGGTTTGTATTTACTGGGTTTTACCATCAATTTGCTGACGCTTTTCGCCATGATTTTGGCGATTGGTATTGTGGTGGATGACGCCATTGTGGTGCTAGAAAATGTTGAGCGGCTGATGCGTGACGAAAAACTTAAACCGCTAGAGGCTGCGATTAAATCGATGCAACAGGTTTCTAGCGCGGTAATAGCCATTGTGATGGTGTTGTGCGCGGTGTTTATACCTGTGGCGTTTATGGGTGGTATTGCGGGCGCGCTGTATCGTCAATTTGCTGTGACGGTGGCAATTGCGGTAGTGATTTCTGGTGTGGTGGCGCTAACGCTCACGCCCGCTTTATGCGCGATTTTGCTTAAAAATACCCATAAAGAAAATGCGTTCTTTAATGCGTTTAATCGCGGCTTTAACAAAATAACCAGTTTTTACACGCACATTGTCGATATTACGCTGCATCATAAAATTATCGGCGCGGTGGTGTTTACCGCCATTATTGTGCTGTGCGCTGTGTTGCTTAACCGTGTACCTGGCAGCCTAGTGCCGCAAGAAGACCAAGGTTATGTGATTACGCTGATTATTATGCCCGATGGCGCAACGTTGAATCGTACCGAAAAAACCACGGAATCAATTCGCCAAGCCATTGCGCCTGATTCTGCGGTGGAATTTGAATTTGCAATTGTGGGCTTAGATTTTATTGGCGGTGGCAATAAAACCAGCGCCGCCACCATGTTTGTGCGTTTAAAAGATTGGAAAGAACGTACCACCACTGCAGATGACGTTGCGGGCAAGTTGAAAGGCATTGGTTTTATGCAGCCTGATGGTTTTGCGTTTGCGGTGAATCCGCCGCCAATTCGTGGCTTAGGCAGCTCGGCTGGCTTTGAGATGTATGTACAAAGCCGCAACAGTAGCGACCCGCAAAAACTGGCTGCGGTGTTAAATAATTTTGTCGACATGATGCGCGCTGACCCAAAATTGACCAATATCAATACCTTTTTTAGGCCGACTGTGCCGCAGTTGTTTATTGAGGTAGATGAAGCAAAAGCCTTGTCGTTAGGCGTGCCCATTCCCGATATTTATGCCACGCTGCAAAGCACCATGGGGCAACTTTATGTGAACGATTTTAATAAATTTGGCCGTACTTACAAGGTACAGCTGCAAGCTGAAGCGCAATTTCGCAGCAATCCAGAAGACATTGGCAAAATTTATGTGCGCAGTAAACCAAGCAATCTAAACCCAAATGGTCAGATGATTCCGTTATCGTCCATTAGCAAAGTGAGTCGCGTTATTGGCGCAGAACAATTAGAGCGCTACAACGGCCTGTTATCGGCCAAAGTATTGGGCGCTGGCGCTGCTGGCGTTAGCTCGGGCGACGCGATTAACTTGGTAGAAAAACTGGCCAAAGAAAACTTGCCAGATGGCTACCAAATTGCATGGACAGGCCAAGCCTATCAAGAAAAAATAACAGGTAATGCTGCGATATTTGCCTTTGGTTTTGCCATGATTATGGTATTTTTAATTTTGGCTGCGCAATTTGAAACATGGGCATTGCCATTGGCGGTGATTATGGCGGTGCCATTTGCGCTGGCAGGCGCGCTGCTGGCGGTGTTGGTGCGCGGTATGCCGAATGATATTTATTTTCAAATTGGGCTAATCACATTAATTGGATTGGCGGCAAAAAACGCGATTTTAATTGTGGAGTTTGCTAGCCAAAAAATGGAAGAAGGTAAACCTGCTATGCAGGCAGCCATTGAGGCGGCACAGTTAAGATTCAGGCCAATTGTGATGACATCGATGGCGTTTGTACTAGGCATTACGCCATTGTTGGTAGCTACAGGCGCGGGTTCTGCGGCGCGACGCAGCATGGGCACCGGTGTTTTTGGCGGCATGATTCTAGCTACTTTTGTGGCGACTATTTTTATTCCACTATTCTTTACCTGGCTTTCTGGTAAACACGTGAGAACGCATGGTCACGCATCAGAAATGCCAATTTCTGAAATAACTGCACCTAAAAACAATACCTCTGGAGACCAATAACCATGCGGCTTCTAGCGATGCTGTTGTTAATATTTTTGGCAAGCTGTAAAGCAGTTGGGCCAGATTACAAGCGCAGCGAGACTAACTTGCCTGCCACTTTTAGCGAGGCCACAAGCGTTGAAAATACGCAGTTAAAAGATTGGCAAAAAAATTGGTGGAAACATTACCAAGATGCCAAATTAAATGAACTGGTTGCGTTGAGTTTAAAAAATAATACCAATATAGCGCTAGCGGTTGCGCGCATTGAAGAAGCCGATGCCAGCATGCGCGAAGTTGGTGCCTCGTTGTTTCCGCAAGTTAATTTATCGGCAGATGCGACGCGCAGTAAAGTGACTGAGCTTGGACCTTTTCCTGCCTTTGGTGGCGCAGTGCGTAATAATTATTCGTTTGGTTTAAGCACAAGTTATGAAATAGACTTTTGGGGAAAAGTGCGTCGCGCCAAAGAATCATCTGCGGCAAATGCGCTGGCTTCGCGCAATGCTAAAGAAACGGTTGAGTTATCTCTAATTGGGCTGGTAGCCAGCAATTACCTGCAATTGCGCGGTTTAGAGGCACAAATGGCGGTTACGAAAAGCAATCAGTTAAGCCGAGTTGAAGCGCTAAAACTGAATCAGCGCCGCATGGCAGGTGGCGTGGCAAGTGCGCTTGAAGTTAGCCAAGCAGAAGTTTCCGTCAGCAATTTAGATGCGCAATTGATTGAGCTAAATCGTTTACGCGCATTAACATTGCACCAGTTAGCGGTTCTTACTGGTGAGTTAGATTTGAAACTAGAAGCGGCAGATTTACGCAGCTTGCCCGTGCCACCCACACCGCCCGCAGGCTTGCCTTCAGCGTTATTAGAAAATCGGCCAGATATTCGCCAAGCTGAGCAGAATTTAATTGCCGAAAATGCCAAAATCGGCATCGCAAAAGCCGCTATGTACCCCAGTATTAGCTTGACTGGAATTTTTGGAGGCGAAAGTTTAGAGCTGGGAGATATTTTAAAAGCAGGTGCGCGTATTTGGACATTTGGTTTAGGTTTGGATTTGCCCATTTTTGATGCTGGCAGACGCGAATCACGTGTGGAGCAAGCCAATGCGCGCCAAAAACAAGCATTGGCACAATACCAAACAGCCATTCAAAATGCGTTTACCGAGGTGAATGATGCGCTTGTTACGCGGCGTTTAAATGCGGAGCGCGAGCAAGCTTTGCTGCAAAGTGAATCGTCTGCTAGAAAAGCATTAACTGTGGCAGAAAACCGCTACAAATCGGGTTATTCGGCGTATTTAGAGGTGTTGGATGCGCAGCGTGTGCACAACGAGGCATCGCTGAATGTGGTGCAAGCCAAGCAAGCAAGCTTTTTAGCCACGGTGGCATTATTTAAAGCGCTAGGTGGCGATTGGAAAAGCGCTGCTAACTAAATAAAAATAAGTAATCTAAAACGGAAATAACACTTTTACCCAATCATCGCGTGATTCAATCGGGTCTTCTAATAATACTTGTTTCGATTCGCCATCTATTAACACCACATAATGGGTGTTGGCGCGAAAGTGATTTTTGGGCAATAGCATGTAAGTATGCTCGGATAAGCCTGCCTCAATCGGTAAATAAACTGCAGAAAAGTAGCCCGCATCGGCCATGCTGGCGGTGCTTTTTACGTTGATGCTGGAGAGTAATTCGCTATCAATTATAGTGTTCTCAAACCGGTCGTTGTGTTTAGCTAAGCTTAGCTGCACCCATTTTGGATAATGCGAAATAATTTCAATACCGACGCGCAATTGATTGGCTTGCGTCGGCTTTACCGACCGTATCATGCCCATGATAATATTGCTTGGGTCGTCATCTACCATTAAGCCGAGCAGCTTATTTGGCCTAGCTAAAATATTGGCATATTTATTGACCCGCGTACCCAGCCCTTGCGGGCTTTCATCGGTAATAATCCAGGTGTCTAGCGAGCCGCTATTCACCGTTAAGTTGCTATTTTGCTTAAGCGTGGTGTGCGCGCGTATGCGTTCATCTAGCGTGGTGCCGTCGCGCGATAAGCGCAAGCCGCTTTTAATTTGGTTGGCTTGATGCACTTGATTACAAATATCAACAATGCCCGCATTAACGCGCGCAGTTTTAGAACTGGCTAGTCTTACCGCTTTACGGCGTTGTCGCACATAGCCAACTTTGCGCCACTCTTCTACTAAAATTTGCAAGGTTTCAAATAATTTTTGTGCATGATCAATATTTGCAAAGGCTAAGCTTTGCGGAATCTCGCCACGATCAGACACGGTAAGCGCCACAGTGAGTTGTTTTTCTAGCTCGTCTAACTCCCAATAGCGACAGCTTTCTGCGGCATAAGCATCACGCATGCGTTTTGCTGGCTCATCTTTATCTAAATGCATAAAAAACAAATATTGCTGCGGCGTATAAACATTGCTTATGTGCACACGTGTACACAAGGTACTTAAGATACGCGATGTAATTTCTACATGGTGTTTTTGCATACTGGTTTGTGTCAGTGTGCCCAACATCCAGCATTGTGCAAAATATGCCGATAAAGTGGTGGAAGGCGATAAATCAAAAATTTCTACAGGCGTGTTAAGCAGATTTTTTTTGCTTGCCAGTTTATACAAGGTGTTTAGCTGCATCCATACTTTAGCTGGCGGGTTAGTTTGGCTAAATAAACGCCATTTAATCATGTTGCTGGCGGCATTTAACGCGCGCGCAATCAGTAAAATGACTTCTTGCTGGTCAGGTAATTGCTCAGATTCAACACTTTTATTAGCAGCAAATACTTGCTCGATAAGCTTTAAATGAAAAATATACGATTGCCTACAATAGTTGTAGCACGTGTCAAAAATACTATTTTCCAGCTCCATCTTCATGTTTTCAACATTGCACAATTGCGCCGCCAGTTTTTCTAGGCGCGCTCGATTTAATGTTTCTAGCTCCGTAATTAAGCTAAGTTTTTGACTTAAACTTAAATTTTGCGACAAATTTACATTATTTTCATGCTCTATTTGCGCTAAAGATGATGCCAAATGCCGAGTGGATAACTGCAGCGCTGCCAAATCATCAAGCTCTTTAAGCTCGCTAAGCCACGATTTATAGAGCCCGGTCTTTTTGATGATGTTGCTGCCAAAGATATGTTGAATAATATTTTTCATATAGAAATAATTAAACTTACGCAGTATTTATTATAAAGTTATTTAAAATATAATCATAAATCATTGAATAATCAAGTAATAGTTTAAATTGATATTGTAATATTTCATTCATCTTGTCATTTTGTTGCATGGTAGAATGTTATTTCTAGGTTAATTCAATATTTTTTATGACTATTCGTACCCGTTTTGCACCCAGCCCCACTGGCTTTTTACATATAGGCGGCGCGCGCACCGCACTGTTTTCTTGGGCATATGCCAAAAAGCATGGCGGCAAGTTTATTTTGCGCATTGAAGATACCGATGTAGAGCGCAGTACACCAGCCGCTGTGCAGGCGATTATGGATGGCATGCATTGGTTGGGGTTGGATTATGACGAAGGCCCGTTTTACCAAATGCAACGCATGCAAACTTACAAAAAAGTGCTGCAAACCATGCTGGATGCGGGTACAGCGTATTATTGTTACAGCAGCAAAGACGAGCTAGAAACCTTACGCGAAGCGCAAACATTGGCAGGCGAAAAGCCAAGATATAACGGAAAATGGCGGCCAGAAGTTGGTAAAACGTTAGCGCAAATTCCGCAAAATATCCCACCTGTTATTCGTTTTAAAAACCCGCAAACTGGCGTGGTTGCTTGGCATGACATGGTAAAAGGTCGCATTGAAATTGCCAATGCTGAGCTAGATGATTTAATTATCGCCCGCGCCGACGGCACACCAACCTACAATTTTTGCGTGGTGGTAGATGACTATGAAATGGGCATCACGCAAGTGATTCGTGGTGACGACCATGTAAACAATACACCGCGGCAAATTAATATGCTAATGGCGCTAGGCGCGACGATTCCGCAATATGCACATTTGTCGATGATTTTGGGTGACGATGGACAAAAGCTATCCAAACGTCACGGCGCAGTAAGCGTGATGCAATATCATGAGGATGGTTATTTAAAAGAAGCTGTGCTAAATTATTTGGCGCGCTTGGGCTGGAGCCACGGCGACGCAGAAATTTTTAATATGCAGCAATTTTGTGATTGGTTCGATTTAGATCACATTACGCCATCTGCCGCGCAATTTAACACTGAGAAACTTAATTGGCTAAACGCGCATTACATTAAAGAAATGGATATTGATTTGCTTGCCGAGGACATTTCGACTCGTCTGCAAGCCAATACCAGCGCGGCTTCCAGCGCACCTGATTTGATAAGTGTGTTAAATCTGTATCGTGAACGTGCTAATAACTTGAACCAGTTGGCAGCAGATATTGCGTTTTTTTACGCGCTGCCAACTGCCAACGCGGCCGATGTAGAAAAACATATTACCGCTGATATTAAGCCAGCAATAGCAAGTTTGTGCGAAAAATTGGCCGATATTGAATGGACGGCTGAAGCGATTCACCATGAAATTAACGCAGTAGTGACTGAGTTTGGTTTGAAGTTTCCTAAAGTTGCCATGCCATTACGTGTGATGCTGACTGGCATCGCGCAATCGCCCAGTATTGATCAAGTGATGGCGATTTTAGGCAAAAAAGAAGTGCTGGCGCGCATTCAAGCATATTTACATTAAAAAACTGTATATAGATTAAAAAAACTGATAATTGGCACTTGAAATGCGAACAAAAAAGCGCAATCATAGTCGTATGCTAGGTAAAAATAGTTTTATCGGCATAAAGAGTTTCTTAGAAAAGAAGCAACTCCAAATTTATTAAAACTACAAGGAGCACAATATGAACCCCAAAGGTCAAATGTTACAAGATCCATTTTTAAACGCACTCAGAAAAGAACACGTGCAAGTATCTATTTACTTGGTTAATGGCATTAAGCTGCAAGGCCAAGTGGATTCTTTTGATCAATACGTGATTTTGCTTAAAAACACAGTCACGCAAATGGTCTATAAACACGCCATTTCTACCATTGTGCCAGCGCGCGCAGTGACCATGGTCATGCCAGAACATCCGGAAGATTAAGTTTGGCAATTAAACCCGTCGGTTACGGCGAAAATACCTTAGCTAATCCTAGCACCCAAACTATTGCGTCAGATGGCGCAGTAGTATTGGTGAGCTTAGATTTTGGCGAGCCTGATTATGTGGAAAGCCTGCACGAGCTGCGCCAACTGGTGACTTCGGCTGGCATGCAAGTGCGTGCCACGGTTGAAGGCAAACGCAGCACACCCGATGCCAAATTATTTATTGGCAGCGGTAAAGCCGATGAGCTAAAGCAAATGCTAGAAGCCAGTGAAACCAGCTTGGTGGCGTTTAATCACGATTTGAGCCCTTCGCAACAGCGCAATTTAGAGCGTTTTTTGCAAGCTAAAGTACTCGATAGAACTGGTTTGATTTTGGATATTTTTGCGCAACGCGCAAAAAGCCACGAGGGCAAATTGCAAGTAGAACTTGCGCAACTTGAACATCTATCTACGCGCTTAGTACGTGGATGGACCCACTTAGAGCGCCAAAAAGGCGGCATTGGCGTGCGCGGTGGCCCGGGCGAGAAGCAGCTAGAGCTAGATAAACGCATGATTGGCGTACGCGTCAAACAATTACGCGAAAAGCTGCTTAAGCTTAAATTGCAGCGCAGCATGCAGCGTAAATCGCGTAAGCGCTCTAACACCATGACAGTTTCTTTGGTTGGCTATACCAATGCGGGTAAATCCACTTTGTTTAATCGACTTACACAATCTGGCGTGTTTGCGGCGGATCAACTGTTTGCCACGCTAGATACCACGTCGCGTAAGCTTTATTTGGGCGATGTGCAATCTGATTATGATGAAAATGGCCAATATTCAGGCCGCAGTGAAGTGGTGATGTCTGACACAGTAGGATTTATTAAGCATTTGCCAACAACATTGATTGAAGCATTTGGCGCCACGCTAGAAGAAGCCAAACAAGCCGATTTGTTGCTGCATATAGTAGACGTGGCCAGTACTAATCGCGAT
>JANOYU010000068.1:0-1759 GCA_031429035.1 Methylophilaceae bacterium | reverse complement strand
TTTGTTAGCACTTGTATCATTGGCCACTAATGGCTCACGTGAACCACGACCATCGATAGCCACGCGGCTTGAAGAGACACTTCTAGAAGCTAAGTAATCACGCACGCTGGCAGCACGATTTATCGATAAAGGATTATTTATCGCATCACTACCTGTACTGTCGGTATGACCAATCACCGTGACATTACTAGCAGGATTGCTCACTAAACTTGTCGCAAAAGTATCTAATATCGGCCTGAAATTTGATTGAATATCTGCGCGACCCACAGCAAAAGAAATATCACTTGGAATATCCAATTTCAAACGGTTATCGGCCGTTTGGGTTACTTCAACACCAGTACCCGCAGTCGCCTCTTCCATTTTGCGTTTTTGTTCTTCCTGACGTTTCGTCCACACATTACCCGCCACCGCACCCACACCAGCGCCTACCACTGCGCCAATGGCTGCGCCTTTACCTTTACCAGCAACAGCGCCTACCACTGCGCCGGCACCAGCGCCAATAGCAGCACCTTTGGCGGTGCCTTTTTGTGTTTCCGTCATATTGGCACAACCGCCCAATATAAAGGTAAGCAACACAGAACTAACAATTAATTTATTACGCATATTATTTACCTTTTTAAATAAAACTACTTAACCAAACACTAATTAACTAAACAATACTTTAATTTAACTAAACACTACTTTATTGGACATTTAACTTGCTAGAGCGCGCTGCGCACTCTAGCAAAATTGGACTATTTTTATTTAAATTTATTTATTCTTTTCTGCAGCATCCTCAATTTTTTCGCCACCTTTTTGAATATCTTTACCTGCCCCAGAAAAAGTGTTGCAGGCAGTTAATGTCACTGCAAAAGCCAAGATTAAAAATGTGCTGATTAATTTCATTTTGTTTTCCTTTTAAATTAAAATTTATAAAAATAAGATTTAAAAATTAGTTGTATAACGTTTTTGTACGCCATAAAAAAGTATATAGTCATCTTCACCCTAATCAGTATCAGCAAACCCTGAAAGTGCTGTCAGACGATTCTTACAAATACTATGTGATTACTGCTTAGTAAATATGATGACATGCTGCCAAGGCAAGCTGGTCACGGTGTTATGCCACCTAAACGGCAATACCGTAAGCTCTTTAATCACCTGCGCTTGCGTCATTTTATGAATACTTTTAATCGGCACTTTGTCATCCTCTGCTCGATACTCCACCAACACTAATTTTCCATTTGGTTTTAGTGCCGCCCAAATGCTTTGCGCCGCTTCGTATGGAAATTCCAACTCATGGTAAACATCCACCATAATCGCCATATCAAGACTATTGGCCGCCAGTTTAATGTCGCTAGGTGTTGATAACACAGGTTTAATATTGGTGTATTTTTTAGATAAGCTTTTTAATTTACCTATCATTTCGGGTTGCACATCCACCGCATAAATAGTGCCTTGCAGACCAACACCATCGGCCATGCGGCGCGATAAGTATCCTGTGCCCGCGCCAATATCTGCCACTATCATGCCTTTTTTAAGATTAAGTGCGCGCAGTAAAATATCGGTACGCTCTTCGCTTTCACGCTCGGCGCGCTCTAACCAAGCCGCGCCTTGGTAACCCATAATAGGCGCAATCTCCCGCCCCATATACACTTTGCCCGTGCCATCGGCAGTTGCTGGATATTGCTGATAAATCGGACTGGACTCTTGTTTTGGCTGTTGTTTTGACGCTTGATTTACTTCGGCAAAAACGTTGTGAAAAGTGAACGTGAAAATACAA
>JANOYU010000067.1:0-2298 GCA_031429035.1 Methylophilaceae bacterium | reverse complement strand
CTGGAACCCGCATGTAATAAGGCTGCTGGCGATGTTGATAAAGATGATATGATTTTTGATATTGGTGTTAAATCTGCCAATGAGCTTGTCAAAATTTTAGAAAAAGCTGGCACAATTGTTTGGAATGGTCCTGTTGGCGTGTTTGAGTTTGACCAGTTTGGCGAAGGCACAAAAACCGTCGCACACGCCATTGCTGATAGCCATGCGTTTACTTTAGCTGGCGGCGGCGATACCATTGCTGCCATTCAAAAATATGGCATCGAAGATAAAATTAATTATATTTCTACTGCTGGCGGCGCTTTTTTAGAGTTTTTAGAAGGCAAAACTTTGCCCGCCGTTGAGATTTTAGAGCAACGTGCTAAAAATTAAATGACCACACCTCTATTACAAACCAGTATCACTAGTTTAAAACGCATTCATCAAGGCAAAGTGCGTGATATTTACGCAATTGATGATGCAACTATGCTGTTGGTTAGCACTGATAGACTTTCAGCTTTTGACGTGATATTACCCACTGGCATCGCCAATAAAGGCGCGATGCTGACGCAAATGGCTAACTTTTGGTTTGATAAACTAAGCCATATTGTGCCGAATCACTTAACAGGTATTGCGCCAGAATCTGTGGTGAACAACGAGGCCGATAAAGCGCAATTAGGCTCGCGTGCTGTCGTTGTAAAAAAACTAAAGGCCCTGCCGATAGAAGCGATTGTGCGTGGTTATTTGGTGGGCAGCGGTTGGAAAGAATACCAAGCCAAAGGCACAGTTTGTGGCATAAGTTTGCCAGCAGGTTTGCAATTGGCACAAAAACTGCCAGCACCACTATTCACGCCTTCATCTAAAGCCGCCATGGGTGAGCATGATGAGAATATATCAATTAATCAGGTAGAAGCTTTAATTGGCAAAGATATGGCGGCGCAAGTGGCAAAAGTGGCGATTCAACTTTACACCGAAGCCGCTGAATACGCGCTAACCAAAGGCATTATTATTGCCGATACCAAGTTTGAATTTGGGCTAGATAACAATGGCGTTTTACATGTGATGGATGAAGTATTAACCCCCGATTCATCGCGTTTTTGGCCTGCCGAAACTTACCTAGTTGGCAGCAATCCACCTAGTTACGATAAACAATATGTGCGCGATTGGCTAGAAAGTATTCATTGGAATAAAGCGCCACCAGCGCCAGCGCTTCCAGATGAGGTCGCACAGCGTACCAGTGAAAAATACATGGAAGCCTATGAGAAATTAACAGGCAGCAAGCTAATAGTGAATGTGGGATAATATTCTCAATCGTCATTCCCGCGCAGGCGGGAATCCAGTCAAGACGCAACATGTGATGAGAAAGCTATATGTGCAGTAGTTACGCAACTAGGTTGAGCTATTTGACTTGTTGTGGCATTGGTGAGCATCCTGTTCGCCTGGATACCAGCCTACGCTGGTATGACGAAGTTTATAGGTTTTCTACTAAAGTATTTGAATCTGAATGCTAGAAAAACTTAAAGCCATTGCAGCTAAGTTAAAAGCCGAATTTGCTTTTTATCGCCGCCTGCAACAACATCCGCAAACACCAAAACTCGCTAAAGCATTGTTATGGCTGGCGATTGGCTACGTGCTAATGCCATTTGATTTAATTCCTGATTTTTTACCTGTCATCGGTCAATTGGATGAACTAGTGATTATTCCAATCCTGCTATACTGGGCACTTAAATTAACGCCGTCCGATATTATTGCGGCCTGCAGGCTGGAAACACCTGTCAATTAAAAACTTAAGCTAGGCATAAACCTAATGGAAATTTGGCAAATGATTTTAGATTTTGATGCGCATTTGCCAGAGCTTGTGGCCATGCATGCCAACTTGGTTTATGTTATTTTGTTTGGCGTGGTATTTTTGCAAATTGGCGTTCTGCCATTTTTCTTTTTGCCTGCAAATCCATTTTTGTTTGTTTGTGGCGCGGTGTGGGCAGCGTCTTCACTCAATATTTGGTTGCTGCTGCTGGTGTTAATTGTGGCTGCAATTTTAGGTAATTTAACTGGCTACTGGCTTGGTAAAACAGTTGGTCAAGCATTTTTTGTCGATTATCTAAAATGGCCGAATCAAGCCGCACTAGATAAAACCCGTGTTTTTTACGATAAACATGGTGAAAAAGGCTTTTTAGTCACTCTGTTTTTACCCGTTATTCGCACGATCGCACCATTTTTAGCCGGTGTGACGCAAATGCACTTTTTAAGGTTTGCCCGCTCAGCCAGTATTGGCGCGGTGATATGGGTACTGGTTTGCGTACTTGCAGGTTACTTTTTTGG
>JANOYU010000066.1:0-34183 GCA_031429035.1 Methylophilaceae bacterium | reverse complement strand
ATTGCTGAATTTTATGGCGAAGTGAAACCTGCTGATAAATTAGCCTTAGTAGAAAAGCTGCAAAAACAAGGCCGTATAGTTGCCATGGCGGGTGATGGCATTAACGATGCACCAGCGCTTGCCAAAGCCAATGTAGGAATTGCGATGGGTACTGGTACAGATGTAGCCATTAACAGCGCACAAGTAACCTTAGTAAAAGGCGATTTACGCGGTATAGCTGCCGCGAGAGTTATATCGACTGATACGGTTGCCAATATGAAGCAAAATTTAGGCTTTGCTTTTGCCTATAATACGCTTGGCATTCCCCTAGCCGCAGGTGTGCTATACCCATTTACTGGTTGGTTACTATCGCCAATGTTCGCTGCTCTTGCAATGAGTTTAAGCTCAGTTTCAGTGATAACCAATGCACTACGTTTAAGGAGCATAAAGTAGGCTGCGTCCTACATTAAAATACGTGCGTTACCGATAATGCGCTAGCCGTGATGGCTTCATGATGAAAATCTCGAAAAAAGGGATTAATCATGAATGCTACAGCACAATCATCATCAGTCAATTATCTGCCAAACAACCCACTACTTATTGCTTCACAGCATGCGCGCCAGGCATTAATTGATAAACCTTTTATAAATAATTTTTTTGCTCGGCTCACTCACAGCCGGCAGAATTATTTGCTTGCAGCGATGAGCAAGGATGCATGGGATCAACTAGAACCGCACTTTGAAGAGGTTGATCTGTCAGTTAATCAGGTGTTGTGTGAGTCTGGAAAAATGCCAGCATATTTATACTTTCCAACCACTGCAGTCGTTTCGCTGTTGTATATGACAGAGAATGGTTCGTCTTCAGAGGTTGCTGTGATAGGTAATGATGGTGTAGTGGGTATTTCTTATATTTTGTCTGGTAGTACTTCACCTAATCAAGCGCAAGTTAATAGTGCTGGAAAAAGCTTTAGAATACGTGCACAGGTGGCTAAGAATGCCATAAATAACGACAGTGCTATGCTTAATATTTTGTTGTGCTATTTGCAATCAATGATGACACAAATGACACAAACAGCAGTATGTAATCGCCACCACACTATTGATCAACTATTGTGCCGCAGATTGTTACTCAGCTTAGATCGTTTAGCTACAAACCAAATTGCAATTACACAAGAAATGCTGGGTAGTATGTTAGGCGTTCGCCGTGAAAGTGTGACTGATGCAGCCTTGAAATTACAAAATGCAGGCATCATTAGTTATAAGCGGGGTTTAATCACAGTGCTAAATCGTCAATCTTTGGAAAGTCAAAGTTGCGAGTGTTATACAAGCGTTAAGAATGAGGAAGCTCGTCTATATAAACTATCGCTAAATTCTTAATATTTGGCTTTATATGTTTAATTATAAGCTGCTTTAGTTGATTAACTTAAAGCAGTTCTTTTTATATTCAAAGCGCAACTCTGTTTTTTTCTAAAGGTGCTAAGCAAATCCAAATTTTATGTGCGGTAACGCACAGTCACTTTTTCGCAAATAAGGTAAATTTATACTTAATAAGCTTACTAAAAAATCGCTTCATTTTAGGGTTGCAAGTAGCGCTTAAATCATGGTTTTTTTGCTAATTTGATTGAAGATAATTATCAAGATTGAGCTCCCACAATTAACAAACATAAGACGATTTTTTCGCCATAAAGATACACTTAAGAGCGAAAGTAATTTGTTGCGCGCAGAGTTGCTGAGTATAGAGCAGCTTAAACGTCACGCAATTACTTTAGCAAAACAGCATCAGATTAATACGCAAGCAGGACCAGATAAGCTATTAGCCAGACTTGCAGAAAATGAACAAGTTATTAGCAAAGCCTATCTAATTATTACTACATTAGGCAGTAATAGTGAAAAGTCGAATCAAAAACTCTCCCCTGCAGAGAATTGGCTGCTAGATAATTATTACTTAATTCAACAACAATTTACCCTAGCGCGACGACATTTGCCCCGCGGCTATAGCAGGCAATTACCAAGAATATTAGATGGTGCATCCGAGGGTTTTCCGCGTATTTATGATTTAGCCTTATCATTAATATCACACATGGATGGCCGGGTAGACAAGGCTAATGCGACGCAATTTATATCTGCCTACCAAGGTGTAGAGCCACTTATGTTGGGAGAGCTTTGGGCTTTTCCCATTATGTTGCAATTGTCATTGCTAGAGAATTTACGTCGCGTGGCAGTGCGCATCGCGAATGTTAGGCAAGAGCAAGAACAAGCGATTATTTGGGCAGATCGTATGTTAGTCGCCGCAGAAAATGCACCTAAACAACTAATTCAATTGTTAGCAAAATTTGCAGCTGCCGATATTCCTTTAACCGCACCGTTTGTTGAAGAGTTTTATTCCAAATTGCAAGATCAAGGTTCATCCATGATGTTTGTACAAACTTGGGTAGAGCAACAATTATTGTTACAAAATATCACCGCAACACAATTGTTAGAATCTGCCAGCCGCAAAGCTGCTGCTAATCAAATTTCAATTGCCAATAGTATTAGCAGCCTAAGATTTATTAGCGCTATGGATTGGCGCAATTTTGTTGAATCTTCCAGTGTGGTAGAACAAATACTTGCTGAAGATCCCGCTAGCGAGTATGCCCGTCAAGACTTTGCCACACGCGATCGTTACCGTCATGCAGTTGAAGATATTGCATATTTATGTGCCAAAAAAAACAGCAACCGCTTGACTCAATTTTTCACTAGCAATCAGAATAAGCAAAATAATAATCACTGCGCAGAATTTGAAATAAAAACAGCGCAGCAAGCAGTTGAGTTAGCGCAGCTTGCAAAAAATACGCTTGTCCACAACCATCGAAGTGGGCATGTTGGTTACTATTTAGTCGATGATGGCGTCTGCAATTTAAAAGATAAGTTGCATTGCCGTTCACCATTAAGTTTTATCTTAGGCAGGGCATGTAAACCATACAGCTTATCGCTATATTTGAGTGCAATTATGGGGTTATCAACCATATTAACTGCAAGTTTGGTGATTATTTTCAATCGGTATTTTTTAGAGAATAACGCTTTCAGTAACTTTGCCTTTAATACTTCTTTTACCGGCTTCTTGTTGGCTATTTTTAGTTTATTTGGCTTAGTTGCAAGTTCATCATTGGCAGTTGCTATTGTTAATTTAATCGTGACAAAAACTTTTAAGCCGCACATATTGCCCAGGCTAGATTTTTCAAAAGGTATACCAGAACAGCATCGTTGCATGGTGGTTGTACCCACACTAATTGGCAGTAAACTAGAAATAGATAGCTTGATTGAGGCTTTAGAAATTCGTTATTTAGGCAACCAAGATGCACAATTATTTTTTGCTCTGTTAACCGATTTCAGAGATGCCCAAAGTCGTGAAATGCCTGAAGATGCTGCCTTAATAGCACATATGCAGGCATGTATTGAGGCATTAAATACGAAATATTTAGTAGATAGAGCATGTATTTTTTATAGTTTCCATCGCCAGCGTGAATGGAATGAAATTGACAAAATATGGATGGGTTACGAGCGTAAACGCGGAAAGTTAGAGCAGTTTAATACCTTGTTGCGAGATGGCGATATGGAAAGTGTCAATAAAAACGGATTCTCAAATATCGTTGGCGATAAGTCTATTTTAAGCAGTATTCAATACATCATTACACTAGATACCGATACGCAATTGCCCCGCGATAGCGCGAGACAGTTAATAGGCAACATGGCACATACACTTAATAAGCCAGTATTTGATGCGAACATAGGCCGAGTCACACAAGGCTATGGCATTTTACAACCGCGCACCTCTGTCGGTTTAGTGAGTGCATCCCAAACATTGTTTAGCCAACTTTATGCAGGTGATTCTGGCATTGATCCCTATACGCGCGAAGTCTCGGATGTGTACCAAGATATTTTTGCAGAGGGTTCTTATGTGGGTAAAGGAATCTACCACATTGATGCCTTCAGGATTGCTATTGATGGTTTTATGCCAAGTAATTTAATTTTGAGCCATGATTTACTTGAAAGCGGCTATGCCAGAAGCGCGCTGGTAACCGATGTTGATTTAATTGAAGATTACCCAGCCAGTTACTTGATGGATATCAACCGACGTCATCGCTGGGTACGTGGTGACTGGCAGTTAGCGGGCTGGTTATTGCCAAGGGTGCGTGCAATGGATGGCTTAAGCGCGAATAGGCGCCCAAACCCTTTAAGTGCCTTATTGCGCTGGAAAATTATTGACAATTTAAGACGTAGCTTAGTGCCAATTGCATTATTTTTATTGCTAATGACCAGTGTGGTATTAATATTTGCACCAAAGTCAGCTTGCTTAATATTGACCTTTGTAATGATGATACTTTATTTACCAGCTTGTTTAAATGGTTTGCTGACACTTTTCAAAAAACAGTCTGAAAGTTCGATTCTAGCGCACTTAAAATCAGCTTTTCAATCTATAGGTAGCGCATTTTGGATGGCAACTTTACAGTTGATATTTTTACCATTTGAAATGGCTATTCACATCGATGCAATCATCAACTCGGCAGGCCGTATGCTGTTTACTAAGCGGCGGTTAATGCAATGGCATTCTCCAGTTTATGCCAGACGAAATGCTTGCATAAGTTTAAGTGAATTTTATTCGGAGATGTGGATTTCACCGGTCATTGCCATTATTTTATTTATTTTTACAATTGGCATTGAGTTGCTTATAAGTCCCCTTACTTCTCTTTTATCATCGCCATGGCTTTTGAGTGGACCAATTCTCATTAGCTGGTTTTTAGCCCCTTTGCTAGCATGGGCCATTAGCAAACCAATCACTTCAAAAGAGTTAGGTTTAACTGCCAGCCAACAAGTGTTTTTACATGAACAAGCCAAGCTAACTTGGCAATATTTTGCCCAATTTGTGAATGCAGAGAATAACTGGTTACCACCAGACAATGTACAAGTTTACCCAAGCACAATGGTTGCATCACGCACATCGCCCACCAATATGGGAATGGGGCTGTTGGCTAATTTGGCAGCTTATGATTTTGGTTACATTCAAGCGGATGAATTGTTAATGCTGACTGAAAAGACTGTGGCCAGCATGGAGAAGTTGAGTCGCCACCATGGACATTTTTATAATTGGTACAACACGCAAAATTTACAAGTATTACATCCACAATATGTATCAACGGTAGATAGCGGTAATTTGATGGGGTGCTTAATTACGCTTCAAGCGGGATTGTCAGAGATTAATCTAGCACAATATTTGCAAAGGATAGAAGATTTGAATGTCCGTATTGCAAAATTAGCGGATATGGACTTTTTGTTTTTATACGATGATGCAACCGATTTGCTCAGTATTGGTTTTGATGTTGGCGAGCGACGGCGCGATCCATCTTGTTATGATTTGTTAGCATCAGAGGCCAGATTAGCCAGCTATATATTGATTGCAAAAAATCAATTACCACAAAAACATTGGTTCTCGCTTGGGCGTTTACTTACCAAAGTGGGCGGTGAAATTAGCTTAATTTCATGGTCGGGTTCGATGTTTGAATATCTCATGCCGAACCTGTTACTACCTGACTTTGAAAATACGCTGTTGTTTCAAACTGGCAAAGCGGTGATAAAACAACAAATTAAGTATGGGCAATTGCACAATATTCCTTGGGGCATTTCGGAGTCTTGCTATAACGTCACTGATATTGCCCAAGTCTATCAGTACCGCGCTTTTGGTGTGCCAGGATTAGGGTTTAAACGTGGCTTAGCCGATGATTTAGTCATAGCGCCTTACGCAACAGCGTTGGCGCTAATGGTTTTACCAAATGAAGCTTGTCAAAATTTACAAAAATTGGCCGATAGTGGTTTTGTGGGCGACTATGGTTTTTATGAAGCAATCGATTACACCCCTAATCGATTGCCTAGAGGCAAAACATATGAAGTTGTGCAAACTTTTATGGCGCATCATCAGGGCATGAGCTTATTAAGTTTTGCGCATGTTTTGCTTAAAAAGCCTATGCAAAGGCGTTTTATGCAAGCGCCATACATCAAAGCAGCAGAGCTTTTGCTGCAAGAGCGTATTCCTAAACAAATCAGTACTTTGCAGCCGCACGCGGAAGAGGCAAATGCAGCCAAAGCGATTGGTCATGATGAATCAACCACTGTTATGCGCGTATTTACCCATGCCAATACGACCATACCAGAAGTGCATTTATTATCCAACGGCCGCTACCATGTTATGACTACTAATGCAGGTGGTGGCTATAGCCGTTGGCATGATTTAAGCGTTACGCGTTGGCGCGAAGACACCACGCTAGACAATTGGGGTAGTTTTATTTACTTACGTGATGCTGAAAGCCAGCGCTATTGGTCTGCTGCACACCAACCAACATTGCGCCAAGCAGATAGTTACGAAGCTGTTTTTAGCCAAGCACGGACAGAATATCGTCGACGCGATCAAGCAATCGAATCACATACAGAAATTACTATTTCGCCAGAAGATGACGTCGAAATTAGGCGGGTGACGTTGACTAATTTATCAAACCGCACCCGCTATATAGAAGTTACCAGTTATCAAGAAATTGTATTGGCGCCACAAAATGCTGATTTAGCACACCGCTGTTTTAGTAACCTGTTTGTACAAACTGAAATTTTGCATGATCACCAAGCCATACTTAGCACAAGGCGACCACGCACTAAAGATGAGCGCGTGCCGTGGATGTTTCATTTAATTGCTTCGCCAGGGGTGGAAAGTAATCAGCCAAGTTATGAAACAGACCGTGCCAAATTTATAGGGCGAGGCCGTAGTTCAGTAAATCCAATCATGTTGGATAGCCAATATTTACAAACTAAAAGTAATTTAATCGAGCAAGTATCTAACCAGATAAGTGGTCAATTTTTTGGTAAACAAACTACCAAAAATACCATGCATAAGTTGCAGCCACTATCAAATACGGATGGTTCTGTGCTTGATCCAATCGCAGCAATTAGACGCACTGTTAAAGTAACTACGGATGAAACGACAAAGTTACAAGTTATTACTGGTGTAGCTAGTTCACGTGAGGCAGCTATTGCATTAATTGAGAAATATGGTGATCGGCATTTTGTAGAACGTGCATTTGAAATGGCTTGGTTTCAAAGCCAAGAAGTGTTGCGTATGTTAAACGCAACGGAAGCAGATGCGCAAGTATATGGTCGATTAGCCAGTTCAGTAATTTATTGCAATGCATTGCGAAGGGCTGCACCTGGTGTGATTGCGCGCAATCAATTAGGCCAATCTGGTTTATGGCGATTTGGTATTTCTGGTGATTTGCCTATAGTACTTATTCGTATTGGCGATTTAAGTCGTGTTGAGCTAGTTAAGCAGCTACTACAAGCTCATATCTACTGGCGTATGAATGGCCTGATAGTTGACTTGGTCATTATTAATGAGGATTTTTCAGGTTATCGCGCAGCTTTACAAGATTCTATTATTGGGATTATTAACGCTGGCCCAGAAGCGCAAACAATTGATAAGCCTGGTGGCGTATTTATACGGCGAATTGAAGAGTTGTCTGAAGAGGCGCGGGTGTTATTGCAATCAGTAGCACGCATTGTATTTACCGATAGTGATGAATCATTAATTGACCAAGTTGAGCAACGTTTGACGATTGATAAAACATCTGAGCGCATGGCTGATAATTTAGAACCCATGTCAGAGATAGCAAATGATGTAACAATTAAGCAGCCTGACAGAAGCCTTATTTTTAATAATGGTTTAGGTGGCTTTACCCAAGACGGTCGTGAATATGTCATTACCCTTAAAGCAGGTCAAACAACACCAGCACCATGGGCGAATGTGATTGCAAGCCCACATATTGGTACTGTGGTGTCCGAATCTGGTGGGGCTTACACGTGGGTAGAAAATGCACATGAGTTCAGATTAACAACTTGGCATAACGATCCATTGTCAGATGTTAGCGCAGAAGCACATTTTATTCGAGACGATGATACAGGCGCTTTTTGGTCGCCAACTCCACTGCCGGCTAGTACTGTTGCACAACAAAATAGTGAATATGTTTGTCGTCACGGCTTTGGTTATAGTGTTTTTGAACATCACGAGTTTGGTATAAGTTCAGAATTAACTACATATGTCGCCATGGATGCACCAGTTAAATTAGTGACAATTAAATTAAAAAACACCTCAAGCCGCACTCGGCAGTTGTCTGTGATGGGCTTTTGGGAGTTGGTGATGGGAGAGTGGCGACACACTAATCTAATGCATTTGGTCACTGAGATAGATATACAAACTGGCGCTTTGCTAGCACGTAATGCCTTTGGTCTAGAATGTGCAAACCGCATCGTATTTGCACATGTAAGTGAAAAAGAAAATAGTTATACTGGAAACCGAACTGAATTTATTGGCAGAAATAGTTCGCTTTCAAGTCCAGCAGCCATGCGACGCAAGCGCTTATCTGGCAAAGTAGGTGCAGGTTTAGATCCTTGTGCAGCTTTACAAACCCAACTAACTTTATTAGAAAACCAAGAGAAAGAGTTAGTGTTTATCTTTGGGGCAGCAAAAAGTGTAGACGAAATACATGGCTATGTTCAGCAGATGGGAGGTGTGGCAGGTGCACGGCAAACGCTAGACAAAGTACACGAGTATTGGAACCATACTCTAAGTGCTGTGCAAGTTGAAACGCCAGATGCCGCTTTAAATGTACTTGCCAACGGTTGGTTAGTTTATCAAACCATCTCATGTCGGTTATGGGGCAGAAGTGGTTATTACCAATCGGGAGGCGCTTTTGGTTTTCGTGATCAGTTGCAAGATACGATGGCACTTATTCACGCTACACCATGGCTAGCGCGTGAGCAAATTATCCGTTGTGCAGAACGCCAGTTTCCACAAGGTGATGTGCAACATTGGTGGCATCCGCCAAATGGGCAGGGCGTGCGAACACATTTTTCAGATGATTATTTATGGTTAGTTTATGCAACTTGCAGATATGTAATAGCCACTGGCGATGCGGCGATATTAGATGAACAAATCCATTTTTTAGAGGGCCGAAGTTTAAACCCATCAGAAGAAGCGTATTACGATATGCCGCAACGTTCCAATGAAACAGCTAACTTGTATGACCATTGTGTGCGTTCACTTAAAAATGGCTTAAAGTTTGGCGCACACCAACTACCCTTAATGGGCTGCGGCGATTGGAACGACGGTATGAACTTGGTGGGCAAAGATGGTAAAGGCGAAAGCGTTTGGTTGGCTTGGTTTTTGGTGGACAATTTAATTAGATTTAGTAAAATTGCTAGCAATAAAAGTGATTTAAAATTTGCTGAAACATGCACTACCCAAGCAGCATTGATAAAAGGCGCTATAGAAACGAATGCATGGGATGGCGAATGGTATAAACGCGCATTTTTTGACGATGGAACACCGCTTGGGTCAAAAGATAATACAGAGTGCCAAATCGATTCGATTAGCCAAAGTTGGGCAGTGATTTCAAAAAGTGGCGATCCTGCGAGGGCTCGTCAAGCCATGGCTTCAGTAAATAATCGCTTAGTACAACGCGATGCACAATTAATTAAACTGTTAGATCCACCATTTGACCAGTCTGACTTAGAGCCTGGTTACATTAAAGGTTATGTGCCAGGTGTGCGCGAAAATGGTGGGCAATACACACATGCTGCCATTTGGGCAACTATGGCATTTGCTATGCAGGGTGACAATGAACGCGCTTGGGAATTGTTTGGCATGCTAAACCCAATTAACCATAGCGAATCGCTAGAACAAGTCAATATTTACAAAGTAGAACCTTATGTAATGAGTGCCGATGTATACGTGTCCGCACCGCATAGAGGCCGTGGAGGCTGGACATGGTATACAGGTGCCGCTGGTTGGATGTATCGTTTAACTTTAGAAACTTTACTGGGCATAACTGTTGAGGATAATCAACTAGTTATTGCGCCATGTGTGCCAGCAAGTTGGCAAAATTATAAAATCCATTATCGCTATCGTGACACGATTTATCATATCACTATTAATTGCAATAATTTACAATCTGTTAAGACGGTAAAGTTATTTCCACTTATTGATGACCATGCTGAACATTTTGTACAGATTGATTTCTGAGTGATAATATTTTTTTTAGAAATTGTAAAAGTGTTAATAGATGAACTTGGCTTATGAAAAATGACGCTTTAAAATATCAACAGCGAATTTGAGCGCCTGTAATGGGTCGAAAGTGTCGGTACATCAGCGTCCGCAATCGGGAAGTAAAAATATCAAAATAAATCAAGTTAAAGTGAATGCCAAATACCATTATTTAGTTAAGGCGCTTGGTTACACAACGTAGCTAAAACGTAGCTAATTGACACTAAATACAACTAACTTAACAAGTTGCGATCGTTGCAAGTTATTGTTTTACAAAGGTCTATTACCAGAGCTACGTTCTTTTAATCGGTTTGTCGTGGGTTCGATTCCCGCACGCCCTACCAATATCTTGCTCTGGTAAGTTTAGAGCATATAAAACCCCGCTTAAATGCGGGTTTTTTGTTTTAACGGCTTAAGCAGTAGTTGCTGATCTCTACAAAGCTCTTCACAGATAAATTTTCTGCACGAAGTTGTGGGTTTAAACTTAACTGTGCAAAATCAGCATCATTTAAAAAATCTTTAAGTGTATTGCGTATGGTTTTGCGGCGCTGCCCAAATGCTGCCATGACGATTTTGGCAAATAATGCGGTATCTTTTGCTATAAATGGCAAAGTATTATGTGGTACGCAACGCACAAAGGCCGATTCTACTTTTGGCGCTGGCTCAAATGCTTCGGGTGGTACAGTGATTAAATATTCCATGTGCAAATGATATTGCAGCATGACGGATAGCCGCCCGTATGCTGGGGTTGACGGCAATGCCACCATGCGCTCTACCACTTCTTTTTGCAGCATAAAGTGCATATCTGTAATGCATGGTAGGTTATCTAGCAGGTGAAATAAAATAGGCGTAGAGATGTTGTAAGGCAGGTTGCCAGTGACGCGCAAATGTTCGCCAATGCTGGTGAAATCGTACTTTAGTGCATCTACATTGTGAATGGTAATGCTGTTGTTAAGGTATTCTTTTTGCATCCAACTGACAATGTCACGATCAATTTCTACTACATGTAAATGGTCAATTTTGTTTAGCAGCGGCTTGGTAAGCGCACCTAAGCCAGGGCCAATTTCTACTAATAAATCGTTGCTTTGTGGGCTAATGGCATCAATTAGGCTGGCAATAATAGCTTGATCGGTTAAAAAATTTTGCCCAAAGCGTTTTTTTGCAAGGTGCTTCATATTAGTTTTTCAAATGCTTTTTATTTGCAAGTTCAATCGCCAAATTTAGCGCCGCTTGCATGCTGCCAATGTCTATATTGCTTGTACCTGCCAAATCCAAAGCGGTGCCGTGATCGACCGAGGTGCGAATAATTGGTAGACCCAGCGTTACATTCACACCGCCACCAAAGCTACCATGTTTTAACACTGGCAAGCCTTGGTCGTGGTACATAGCAAGCACGCAATCGGCATTGTTTAGGTATTTTGCTGTAAATAAAGTATCGGCTGGCAGGGCGCCTATCAACTGCATGCCTTCTGCGCGCAGTTTAGTTAATACAGGGTTAATCGTTTCGATTTCTTCCATGCCTAAATAGCCATCTTCGCCTGCATGCGGGTTTAGCCCAGCGACCAAGATACGCGGGTTTGCAATGCCAAATTTTTGCACTAAATCGGCATGTAAAATACGAATCGTCTTTTCCAAGCTATCTTTGGTAACGGCATTAGGTACATCTTTAAGTGCTAAATGGATCGTTGCCAGCGCCACGCGCAACATATTTTTACCTTGGCCACCCACTAGCATCATAACAACGTGAGGCGTATTGGTTTGTGCTGCTAAAAATTCAGTATGGCCAGTAAAGGCAATGCCTGCATCGTTGATGACGCCTTTGTGCACAGGTGCAGTGACGATGGCATCAAAAGCACCACTGGTGCAGCCATCGATAGCGCAAGTAAGTGTGTTGAGCACGTAGGCGCTATTGGCAGCATTTAAGCTGCCAGCCAACACGGGGGCAGCGGTGGGAATATGCAATACTTTTAGGGTATTTTTTTGATGCGGCGAAGAAACATTACTGGATGCATAGGCTTGAATATTTAAAGTTATACCTAATTGTGTTGCGCGCTGTGCCAGCATATTAACATCGCCAAGTACGGTAATATCTGCCGCAATTTCATGCTGTGCCAGCAAAACGCAGATATCGGGCCCAATACCAGCGGGCTCGCCAGAGGTGATTGCAATGTGGGGAAGCGTATTAGCCAAAGTTGAATGCGCGTTAAAACTGGCCGTTTAAAACTTATCTTCTAAACGCAATTCTACAAAAGCACGGTCGCGCAACTCACGTACCCAATCTTGATAGGCTTCTTCTGATTTACGTGCACGAATTTCTTGGCGCGCTTTTAGCCGAGAAGCTTCTTTGCTCATGTCTTGTTGGCGGCGCTCTATCACTTGTATCACATGCCAACCAAATGGTGATAATACTGGCTCGCTTATTTCACCCAAACCCAAGCCATTCATGGCTTTTTCAAACTGCGGTACGGTATCGCCAGGGTTTACCCAGCCTAAATCGCCGCCATTGTTGGCGCTACCATCTTCAGAGTATTGGCGCGCTAATTCTTCAAATTTTCCACCATTATCTAGTCGTTCTTTTAAGCCATCAATTTTACGTTTTGCTTCTTTTTCAGAAACTACTTCAGATAATTTAATTAAAATATGTCGCGCACGCGTTTGGCCAATCACTAGCGAAGACGTTCCACCGCGGCGGTTGGTTAGCTTGAGCACATGAAAGCCGTTGGGGCTACGAATGGGTTTGGAAATCTCACCTGTTTGCATGGGTTTGATTATTTCTAAAAATAAGGCAGGTAGCTGCGCACCTGCTTTCCAGCCCATGCCGCCACCTTCTAAGGCATTGGGGGCATCAGAAAACGCGGCAGACACTTGCGTAAAGCTGGCGCCGCCGTTCAGCTGCTTATACATATCATCAATTTTAACTTTAACTTTTTGCAAATCTTCTGGGCTAGCATCTTCTGGCGTGCGAATTAAAATATGCGAAATTTCAAACTCGTCTTGTTCTTCGCCGCGGTTGGCTTGCGTGGTTAAATAGTTGTCAATTTCACCTTCTGATATCGTTAGTTTATTATCCACCTCGCGTTCGCGCAGCCTAGCAATCGTGATATCACTGCGAATATCTTCACGAAACTTGCGTATTGGGACGCCATCTTTTTCTAACACTTTTTTAAATTCGTCTACCGTCATTTTGTTTTGGGCGGCAATCCGCTCTAGGGTTTTATCTAGTTGCGTGTCATCCACTTTAAGGCCTGTTTGTGCGGCCATTTGTAGTTGCAGGCTATCTGTAATCAGGCGTTCTAAAATTTGTTTTTCTAGGATATTTTGTGGTGGCAACTCGGTACCGTTTTTTTCTAATTGGGATTTTACCGAGTGTACACGATCAATCAGCTCTTGTTCGGTAATCACACTTTGGTCAACAACTGCAATAATTCTATCCATTTTAAGAATATCGTTAGTTTTTGTTGCGGCATTAGCTGCAATAAAAAATGGATTCAGTAATCCAATTAAAATAAAAAGCTTCAATAATGGGGTGAGAAATTTCATCGGTTATAGTTTTGTTGCCTGTAAATTGTAGGGATTTCGCTACTGCTTAAGTAACCAGGAATGTCGCGCCTGAGCAAATTTAGCGGGTTAGAGCCGATTGAAGCTAAGCCGCCTAGCTCAAGCTGAAAGAACAAGCCATAGTTGGCATCTGCAGTGGCTGTTTCTACACGTTGCATGACTGCGCGCGCTTGCCAACAACCTGCGTCGTACTCTAACCCAGCTAAACTTTCAATTAATGTTTTTTCGCGAATGGAGTAATTAAAGCGACCAACCCCATACCAGCCACGGCTTAACGGCCACTGGCCAGATAAGTTGACTTGTTCTAAAAAGTCTTGCGTATAACGGTAACCCATATTGAACAATTTGCCAGGCTCTGGGTTATAGCGCGCTAAAATATTGCTGCGTACCATGCCTGCGCCATCGGTGTTATATTGCCAAAAAGCGTCTAAATTCCATTGATTCGATAATCGCGCAGTTAATGCCGCAATCACATCTGATGAATTATTGTCCGAAGCAATTGCGCCTGGCAATAACACTTTTTGATCGGTAAAGTAGTAGCGCTGGCCGATAGTGGCGGCAATGCGCTCTGTGCCAGATTCTTTATCGATCATACGGGTGGTTAAGGCAAGGCTAAGCTGGTTAGCGTTGTTAATTCTGTCGTCGCCAGTAAATTGATTTTCGCTAAATAAAGTCGTTAAGTTTAAATCTGATAGCGCAGAATCAAATACAGGTAATTGATCTTGATTTTTGTTGGGAATGTACACATAGAATAAGCGCGGCTCTATGGTTTGCGTGTAGCTATTTTTAACGATGCTGGCGTCGCGCTCAAAATATAAGCCGCTGTCTAGGCTAAAAATAGGTAAGCTGCGGCTATCAGAATTATTACTGACGGCTTTTCCGTTAACCTTAAAGTTATTATCACTTAAACGATAATTGGTGTTGTGTACGCCAAATTTAGGCGTAATAAAACCATAAGGCTGTGTAAACGGCACGCTAATGCTGGGGTAAACGGTAAGACGGCTACCCGTTACCGCGAGTGGCGCTTTTTTGTCGCGGTCAAAATACGCCCATTGGCTATATAAATCTGTATTGACATAATCCCACTCTTTATTGGCGCTAAGTGAGAGCTGTGGCAGGCGCTGATAAGGAAAGTTGGTATCATCTAAGGTTTGATATTTTTGCACTAAGCCGTTAAAACGCCATACATCGCCAACGTAATCTAAGCGGCCTTCTTGCGGTAAATTAACCCGGCTGGTGCTGACAATACGGGTAGATAACTCAGAAAAATATTGGTCATCAGATACTTTTTCAATGTTGTAACCAGCCGACCAGCCCGCACCTAGATAATGGCTGTGGCTAATATTAGCATAATAACGGCGCTCATCTGTTTGCCCATCTTTGTCTAGATATTCTAGGCTATCAATACCAGAATACTGTTCGCCTAAATATCTAAATTCTCCCGATAATTGTGCGCCACGCTTGGTTAAGTAGCGTAAACCCAAGGTGGCATCCATATTGGGTGCGATGTTAACGTAGTAAGGAATCAGTGTTTCAAAACCACTTTTACTGGTGGTACCAACCGTTGGCGCAAGCAAACCAGATTTTCGCTCGTTATTAAATGAAAAGCTCATCCATGGTGTGTATAAAACAGGCACACCTTTAAATTCTACATAAGCATTTTTAGCAGTGCCAGATTCAGTATAGTCATCTAACTCAATTTCTTTGGCTTTTATATACCAATCATCAACGCCAGCTTCGCAAGTGGTATAACGCGCATCTTTTAAACGTTTTTTATCTTGGCCTTCAAAAAGTATCGCCTTGGCATCGCCGCGAGATGAGTTAAATTTTGGGTCAATTGCCGCTTGGCCAATTGGCGTGGCAGGTTCACGATAATTATCTTGATAAAGCCGAGGGTTATCGGTAAGCGTGGTTTGTGTGTTAAGCAACTTAGATTGCGTATACACCGTGGGATCGTTACGTGGCGCGGTTTCGCGTTGTGTAGAGCCACTCAGTTTTTTATTTAAAGTAACTGAGGCATCGCGCATTTCACCTATATTGTCGCTTAAGCGCATATTAAGTTTCGGGCCGCGTATTTCGCTATCACCCAAATCAATGCGTGCGTTGCCGTCTACTTTTAGCTCATCATTTTGTACATCGTATTCAATATTATCACCATAAATTTTTTGACTGCCTTTGGTGATTACTGCATTGCCAGTGGCGCGCATTTTACGATCTAGGTATAAATCTAGCTTATCGCCCTCAATCTCTATGGCGCCTGGCAAGGCTTCTGGTTTAATTGTTTCTGGTATTTCGGCGAGTTGTGTGGAAAGCGTTTCTGCAGATAAAGATGTGCAAACACATAACGCAAATGCGCTAGTTAAATAAGCAAAAAATAATTTTGCGGCTTTAATATATAGGTGCTTGTGTAACAATACTTAACAATCACAAATGGTTTAAATAACGTATTTTACGCATGAATGGTAAAATCGCATATATGCTTGTAACAAACAATCAATAAACACTTATTATAAAGGTTAGTTGTGGATAGAAAAGCGCAATTAGAAACTTGGCTGGCAAGCGTTCTGCAAGGCCAAACATTTACACTCACAAGCGCCTCGGCCGATGCCAGCTTTAGGCGATATTTTAGGGTGCATCTTAATGACAAAACGCTCATCGCCATGGATGCGCCGCCGCCACAAGAAGATTGCACGCCGTTTGTAAACATCGCCAAGCTAATGCTGGACGCGGGTTTGAACGTGCCAAAAGTGATTGCAGAAGATTTGCAATACGGTTTTTTGTTGCTAAGTGATTTGGGTGACGACACCTACTTAAGTCAGCTTAACAGCCAAAATGCGCAAAAACTGTATGGCGACGCTACCGATGCCCTGATTAAGCTACAACTGGCTAGCCAGCCCGATTTTAATAAAGCTTATGTCTTGCCGCTGTACGACGAGGCGCTGCTCACGCGCGAGATGCAATTATTCCCCGATTGGTATGTAGCGCAACATTTAAAGTTTAAGCTGAATGCAGAGCAGCAAGGCTGGCTGCAAACTACATTTGATGCGCTGAATAAGAATATCCTTGCACAAGGCCAAGTTACCGTGCACCGCGATTACCATTCACGTAACTTGATGATTACGCAACAAAATAACCCGGGCGTGTTAGATTTTCAAGATGCAGTTTATGGTGCTGTGACTTACGATTTGGTGTCGCTACTTAAAGATGCCTATATTCAGTGGGATGAAGAGCAAGTGATAGACTTTGCCGTGCGCTATTGGGAAAAAGCGCGCAAATTAAAATTACCCGTGCCAAATGACTTTAGCGAGTTTTATCGCGATTTTGAATGGATGGGCGCACAACGTCACATAAAAGTGCTGGGTATATTTGCACGCTTAAGCATACGCGATGGCAAAGATAGCTACTTAAAAGACATGCCGCTGGTAATGCATTATTTACGTAAAGTATGCGAGCGCTATGTAGAGCTGCGGCCGATGCTACGCTTGCTAGATGCGCTTGAGGGCATAGTGCCAAGGCCGAAATATGTGGTTTAAACAATTTCTATCAAAGTTAAAAACTTCCACCTCCGTCATTCCCGCGCAGGCGGGAATCCATTTTGTCTGTAAAAAACTAAAAAAAATGGATTCCCGCCTGCGCGGGAATGACGGTATATGAAAGCCATGATCTTAGCCGCAGGCCGTGGCGAACGCATGCGTCCTTTAACTGACCACACGCCAAAACCCTTGCTAAAAGTGGGCAGCCAGTCGCTTATAGTTTGGCATTTACAGCGCTTGGCTGCAGCTGGCTTCAAACATATTGTGATTAATCACGCGCATTTGGGTGAGCAGATTGAGCAAGCGCTTGGTAATGGCGCAGCTTGGGGAGTGTCCATTCAATATAGCCCAGAAAAAATCGCGCTAGAAACTGCAGGCGGCATTGCAAATGCGCTGCATTTATTGACCAATGATGAAAAACAAAGTGAAGCATTTTTAGTGGTGAATGGCGATACCTACACAGAAATAGATTTTGCCGAAATAAAGCTTACAAGCACTGCCCTGCAAGCCAATAGGGACGGGCACCTATCATTGGCGCATTTAGTGCTAGTTGATAACCCGCCACAACACCCAAATGGCGATTTTGCGATAGAAAGCGGAATGTTGAAACACACAGGCGAGCAGATGCTGACATTTTCGGGCGTTGGTGTGTATCACCCCGATTTATTTGCTGATGTGGTAAAAGGCCAGCCTGCAAAATTAGCGCCTTTATTGCGCAAAGCCATTGACAACAACGCCGCCACAGCCCAGTATTATTGCGGGGTTTGGCACGATATAGGCACGCCACAACGCTTAACCGAACTAGACGCAGCATTAAAGGTCAGTTAATTTATGCATAATATTGTAGAATTTCAACAACGCCGCCATCAGCTTTTGCAACATATGGGCGAAGGCATTGCTATTATCCCCACCGCGCCAGAAGCCATTCGTAATCGCGATAGCCATTACCCATACCGTTTTGATAGCTATTTTTATTATTTAACGGACTTTACGGAGCCTGAATCTGTGCTGGTGCTAATTGCAGGCAATTCGCCCAAAAGCATTTTATTTTGTCGCGATAAAGATATAGAGCGTGAAATTTGGGATGGTTTTCGTTATGGCCCTGAGGCCGCGAAAACAGAATTTGGTTTTAATGAAGCTTATAGCATCAGTCAGTTAGACGAAATATTGCCCAAATTAATGGGCAACCAAGCCAAGTTATTTTATAGCCTAGGTGCCAGCAGCGAGTGGGATGTAAAAGTCACGACTTGGTTGAATAAAGTAAAAGATTTAGCGCGCACGGGTGTGAGCGCGCCCGAGAGCGTTGTAGATATTCGGCAACTGGTGGATACGCAACGCTTAATTAAAACGCCGTTCGAGCAAGATTTAATGCGCCGTAGCGCCAATATCGCGGCTGCTGCGCATAATCGTGCCATGCGGTTTGTAAAGTCAAATCAAAAAGAATATGCCATAAAAGAAAATGAGGTCGAAGCCGAATTTTTACACGAATTTTATAAAAATGGCGCGCAATCGCCAGCCTACACCAGCATCGTTGCGGGTGGTGCCAATGCTTGTACTTTGCATTACAACGCCAATAATTGTGTGTTAAATAGTGGTGATTTGTTGTTGATTGATGCAGGTTGCGAGTTAGATGGTTATGCGTCGGATATTACGCGCACTTTTCCTGTTAACGGCAAATTTAGCCCAGCACAAAAAGATTTATATGAGCTGGTGTTGGCCTCACAATTGGCTGCGATTGACGCTGCTAAACCGAGTAATCATTGGAACGCGCCGCACGAAGCGGCATTAGACGTTTTAATACAAGGTTTTATCGACTTTAAATTGTGCAAAGGCACGAAAGAAGAAGTGCTAGAAAATCAAACGTATCGTCAATTTTATATGCACCGTACTGGCCATTGGCTTGGCTTAGATGTGCATGATGTGGGCCAATATACAATTAAAGAGCCTAAAGATAAAGCAGGCAATTGGGTGAAGCTTGAAGCAGGCAATACGCTGACAGTAGAGCCAGGTTGCTACGTGCGCCCAGCCGATAATGTGCCCAAAGCATTTTGGAACATTGGCATCCGCATCGAAGACGATGTGCTGATTACCCAAACTGGTAATGAAGTATTGAGCAAAAATGCGGTGAAAAGCGTGGCGGATATTGAAGCATTAATGGCAGGCAATGGATAAAATTGTGATTGTGGGCGGCGGGCCAGTTGGCTCCGTTTTGGCGCTGGCACTGCAGCAACAAAATATGCCTTTCACCATGCTAGAAGCGCGTGCCAAAGGTGCATCACACAAGGATATACGAGCCTTAGCGCTATCTTACGGCAGCCGACACATCCTAGAAAAGCTTGGTGTTTGGTCTGCAGTTGCAGCTAAAGCTACCGCCATTAACACCATTCATATTTCACAACGTGGCGGGCTAGGGCGCACTAAATTAACGGCGGCTGAGCATGGCTTAGAGGCGATAGGCTATGTGCTGCCGTATGGCGCGCTTACGCAAGCATTAGATGCGCAGTTGGATTTAAAAAATGTCATCTACCAAGCAGAAGCCACTGAAATTAAACCTAGCCCAACCATGGCAAAAGTGACTTTCACACACATTAGCCAAACACAAACTTTGCAAAGTGCCTTACTAATTGTGGCCGATGGCGGCCGCAGTTTGGGCGAGATTGAGGGCATAAAAAAAGAAACCAAAGAGTACGGCCATGACGCACTTGTAACCAAAGTGACAGCCGAGTTGCCGCACAATAATATTGCCTATGAACGCTTTACGCCGCAAGGCCCAATGGCGCTACTGCCCAATGGTGAAGCTGGTTTCTCATTGGTTTGGACTGGCCTGCAGGCCAATATCCATGCGCTTGCTGGCTTAGATGATAAAACCTTTTTAATGCAGTTACATGAAGCGTTTGGTGATCGCGTTGGGCAGTTTTTAACAGTAGAAAAACGCTTAAGCTTTCCGCTAAAATTAAGCACGCTAAAACCAGCTACTGCGCCGCATTTGGCAGTAATAGGTAACGCCGCGCAAACCATGCACCCAGTGGCGGGGCAAGGTTTTAATGTGGGTATGCGTGATGCATGGACGCTGGCCGATTTGATTGCCAGTACTGCGCCAGAAAATTGGGGTGATACGGCGATGCTGACAAGCTATTCACAAGCCAGAAAGCGCGACACGCGCGGCGGTATTTTATTTACCGATTTGTTGGTGAATGTGTTCGGTAACGAAATCATCGGCCTGCAAGCCGCGCGGGGATTGGGTCTTGCGGCATTGCAATTAATGTCGCCACTTAAAAATATGCTCGTTAGCAAAATGAGTTTTGGCAAATAATGAACCAAATTCATGCGGAAATTATTATTGTAGGTGCAGGTTTGGTAGGTCTTGCAGCGGCCATCGCTTTTGCGCAGCAAGGCAAAAAAGTAGTGCTTGTGGTTGAAAAAAAACCAACTATCAAATTAAAAAAAACTTGGGATGCGCGCGTATATGCGTTAACGCCCGTAACTGAACACTGGCTTGCCAACATTGGCGTTTGGGCGCATGTAGATGCTAGTCGCGTGAACTCGATTAGCGCAATGCATTTGTTTAATGATGTCAGCGAGCGACCTTTGGTGTTACGCGATGAAGATGCAAATTTGCCCAAGTTGGGTGTGATTATAGAAAATCAAAATTTAATGCATGCGCTTTTAATGCAATTAAACGCCTTAAACGTGACTTTAATCACCGATGCGTCTTGTGAAAAGCTGCAACATGGCACCGATGAAGTTAGTTTGCATGTAAAAGACAGTACGCTAATCACTGCCAAGCTTATCATTGCTGCAGATGGCGTGAATTCTTGGCTACGGGCAGCGGCTAACATTGCGGTTAAGCAAAAAGATTATAAGCAAACCGCCATTGTGGCTAATTTTAAAGCGCAAAAAAATCATCAACACATTGCGCGGCAATGGTTTGCGCCGCATGACATATTGGCTTTACTGCCCATGCCTGACGGCGTCGTTTCAATGGTGTGGTCAGTGTCAACCGAAAAGGCAGATGAACTGTTATTATTGTCAGATGATGAATTGGCACAAAAGGTGCTTGCACAAAGTAAGTCTATGTTGGGTGATTTAAGCTTGGTTGGCGCTACACAACATTTTGCCTTAAAGCAGCAAACAGCCGTTAATTTGGTAGGTAAACGAATCGTATTAATGGGTGATGCAGCGCACCAGATTCATCCCATGGCAGGCCAAGGTGTAAATTTGGGTTTTAGAGATGTAATGGATATGCTGGCAATAACGACTAAGCTAAGTGCGATGCATGATATTGGCGATGGAAATGTGTTGCGCCAATATGCCCGCGCTAGGGCGGCTGATGTGGCTATTATGAACTGTTTAACAACAGCTTTGAATGACTTATTTGCGCAAGAAAATGGCCTATTGAAAAAGCTAAGCAGATGGGGTTTTAAACAATTAAACCATCAGCCAAGTTTAAAAAAATTATTAATACAACTAGCAGCTGCATAAGCTGCAATAATGAAAGCACACATGAAATTAAGATATTTAGTTGCAGCAACTTTACTCACATTTAGCCAATTTGTACTGGCCGATGAAGCCAGCCTTAAAAAAGCCATTGAGGCGGCTTACCCCAAATTTAAAGTTGAAAGCGTGGTAAAAACGCCTTATGCAGGTTTGTATGAGGTGTTTATGGGTGGGCAAATTATTTACACCGATGAAAAACTCAGTTTTTTAATTGCCGAAGGTCGCTTAGTTGACCCTAAAACCAAAAAAGATATTACTGGCGAACGTTTAGATGAGCTAACAAAAATTGATTTTAGCAGTTTGCCGCTCGATCAAGCCATTAAAGTGGTAAAAGGCAATGGTAGCCGCAAATTGGTGGTATTTTCAGATGTAGATTGCCCGTTTTGTAAGCGTTTAGAGCAAAATGAATTGACGAATATTACTGATGTGACAATTTACACATTTTTGTATCCAATTGAGTCGCTTCACCCAGACGCTGCTGCTAAATCAAAGTTAATTTGGTGTGCGACTAACCGCGCAAAGGCTTGGAATGATTGGAATTTTAATAATAAATTACCCAGCACGTCAGGCAATTGCGAAGTGCCGCTAGAGCGCATCGGTGAGCTAGCACGCAAAGTGGGGGTGACGAGCACGCCAACGCTGATATTCTCTGATGGTAAGCGCATGCTAGGTGCTCAACCGTACAAAGAAATTGAGAAGAGTTTGCAAGCGGCAAAAAAATAATCAGTAAATGCTCAAAACAAAGGCCACAATTTGTGGCCTTTACTTTTGCGTAAATTGTTTTAACCCACTACTTGACCAAGCTTGAATATTGGCATGTACATAGCAATGACCAAGCCACCAATTAGCCCGCCCAGCACCACCATAATCACAGGCTCCATCAAGCTTGAGATTGCATCTACTGCATCATCAACCTCGGCTTCAAAAAAGTCAGCTACTTTGCTTAACATTGAATCTAGTGCACCAGATTCTTCACCGATCGCAGTCATTTGCAATACCATATTGGGGAACACGTTGGCATTTTGCATGGCTACCGTCAGACTTGTGCCGGTACTGATTTCACTTTGTATGCGTTTGGTGGCATCGTAATAAACACGGTTACCTGCTGCGCCAGCCACCGAGTCTAGCGCCTCAACCAAGGGTACGCCAGCAGCAAACATAGTGGACAATGTTCTAGCAAAACGTGCAATAGTGGCTTTACGAATTAACTCGCCAAAAATTGGCATTTTAAGAATCAGCCTATCCATAGTGGATTGCATTTTTTCTGAGCGCTTCCACGTGTAAAAGAAAAACCAAAAACCAAAACCAATAGAACCAAATATCGCCCACCACCAATCAACAAAAATATCTGAAATGGCCATTACCACGACGGTGGGACCAGGCAAATCTGCACCAAAACTAGAAAATAACTCTTTAAAAGCAGGAATAACAAAAATCATAATCACTGCAGTGATGATAAAGGCAACCACCACAATCGAGGCTGGGTAAACCAGCGCAGATTTAATTTTGCCTTTAATGGCTTGTATTTTTTCTTTGTAAGTTGCTAAGCGATCTAGTAAAGTGTCCAAAATACCTGCTTGCTCGCCCGCGCCCACCAGGTTACAAAATAAATTATCAAAATAAAGTGGATATTTACGAAATGATGTACTCAAACTGCTGCCAGTTTCTACATCAGCTTTAATGTCACCCAGTAATTTTGCTACCGCTGGGTTGTTGTGACCTTTACCCACAATATCAAATGCCTGTAGTAATGGCACGCCTGCTTTCATCATGGTGGCGAGCTGGCGCGTAAATAGTGTGATGTCTTTATCAGTAATCTTGCCCTTGCTTGCAAACGCGCTTTGTTTTTTAACTTTGGTGACGGTAATACCTTGGCGGCGCAAGGTGGCGCTTACAAACGATTCGCCTGCGGCGCGCATTTCACCTTTGATAACTTTACCTTTTTTGTCTTTACCTTCCCACAAGTAGGTAATTTGCTTGTTTGCTACTGCTGCCATAGTGCGTCCTTAGTATAAATTGATGCGATTATTTAAACTGACCGCTTTATTCATTAGTGCAGGCTTCTACTTCAGCCACCGAGGTTAAACCTTGCATTACTTTTAATATGCCTGAGCGACGCAAATCATTCACGCCCTCTTTTTTGGCTTGGTCGGCAATATCTATTGCGTTGCCTTGCGACATAATAATACGCGAAATGGCATCTGTCACTGGCATCACTTGGTAGATGCCTACGCGGCCTTTATAGCCATTGTTGCACATTTCACAGCCACCTTCTTTGGGGCCATATAGCTGCCATTTTTCTTTAAAATCTTCTTCTCTAAAGCCTACGGTTAGCAACGCTTCTTTAGGCGCGTCAATCGGTACTTTGCAGCTTTTACATAAGCGTCTGGCTAGGCGCTGCGCGGTGATGAGCGATACGGCCGACGCAATATTAAATGGCGCTACGCCCATATTCATTAAGCGAGTCAAAGTAGATGGCGCATCGTTAGTGTGTAAAGTAGAGAGCACCATGTGGCCAGTAGAAGCGGCTTTAATCGCCATATCAGCAGTTTCCAAGTCGCGAATCTCACCAATCATAATAATGTCAGGGTCTTGCCGTAAGAATGATTTCAGCGCAGCCGCAAAGGTGAGGCCGTGTTTGTCGTTCACATTGACTTGGTTAATACCCGCTAGCGGAATCTCGCATGGGTCTTCTGCTGTGGCAATGTTCACGCCTGGGTTATTGAGAATATTCAAGCAGGTATATAGCGAAACAGTTTTGCCAGAGCCTGTTGGCCCAGTTACCAATACTAAGCCATAAGGGCGACTCACGGCAGCAAGTAATGCCTCTTTTTGTGCTGGCTCGTAGCCTAGCGCCTCAATGCCTAAAGTAGCACTGGTCGGGTCTAAAATACGCATCACGATTTTTTCGCCATGAATCAGTGGCAAAGTGCTCACGCGAAAATCAATGGTGCGTGATTTAGATAGAACCAACTTCATGCGACCATCTTGCGGTATACGCTTTTCGGAAATATCCAAACTGGAGATGACTTTAATACGCGAAGCCAATTTATCTTTAATCGCCAGCGGTGGTTGCGCAATATCTCTTAGCTCGCCATCGATACGGTAACGAATGCGATAAAATTTTTCGTAAGGCTCAAAATGTAAATCTGAAGCACCCATATTAATCGCGTCTAGCAACATTTTATTCAAAAATTTAACCACTGGTGCATCATCAACTTCTTGTGTATCTGCAACTGCAGCTTCGTCGTCACCGCCGCCCATGTCTAAATCAAAATCACCGTCTACATCTAGCGATGTCATAGCCGTATCTTTTGATTCAACAATCTTATCAATCCATTTGCCAAGTTTGTCGTCTTCTACCACCACGGGCGATAGCGTCATGCCCATTTGAAACTGCACGCTATCTAACGCATGCAGGTTGGTGGGGTCAGAAATGGCAACAAATAACACATTATTTTGACTTTTCAGCGCAACTACGCGGTTGGCTTGCATCAATTTCAGGTCAATCGCTTTTGCAGGTAGATAATCCGCATTAAAAGCATCTAAATTAAAGTAGGGAAAGCCAAACGATTTTGAAGAAATTTCGGCAATTTTTTCGGCAGAGACTTTTCTTGCAGCAATGACGCTGCTAATAAATGGCATTTTGGCAATATTAGCCTGTGATTGAATGGTGTTTGCCTCGGTTTCAGACAATAGATTTTCTTGCACCAACATGCGTGCAAGACCACTTAATTTGATTGTTGTTGCGGTAGCAGCCATAAATTATTTAGTTATTTTCTTGGTTTCAATTTGTTTATTGTAACTTTTAATCTAGTTATTTACTTGTTTCATCTAAACTATTGTAGTTAAACAATATTTTACATTTAAAGTAATAATGCACTTTTAGTTTTTTTTTGTAAAGATATTGCTGCTTTTTTTATTTAAATTTACACTTTTTGCCACAAAATACTACGCTAATTAACAACACTTTATCAATAAACTTGACAATTTACATTTTGTAACATATAAAGCAAATATGTTTGTAATCAAGATTTTAGCCTGCTTTGTTTGCGACTTTTGCGCTTGAAACAAATTTTTTTATTTTTTTATTTTTTAAGGATGTAAGAAATGGCACTAGGCACAGTAAAGTGGTTTAATGATTCAAAAGGTTTTGGTTTTATTACGCCTGATGATGGCGGCGATGATTTGTTTGCGCATTTTTCAGCCATTGTGGAAGCGGGCTATAAAAGCTTAAAAGAAGGTCAGCGCGTCAGTTTTGAAGTGACAGATGGTGCAAAAGGTAAGCAGGCTTCAAATATTCAAAAAGCATAAGGCGTTTGGAAAGCTAGAAAAAAAGCGCACAGTGTGCGCTTTTTTGTTGATTTAACTTTTTAAGTTGTTGCTCTGCAAGCCGCATTAATGCTATTGCCTTGGTAGAGCCCGCATGGATATTGGCCTGCAGGGCATATGCTTATTTATATATATCTTACATATTTCCAATAATTTCATCGGCAAATTCGGCCGTACCCACTTGCGTGGCACCTTCCATTTGGCTGCTAAAATCGCCCGTCACGCGTTTTGATAATATGGCTTTTTGCACGCCCGCAAGCACTAAATCTGCGGCTTCTAGCCAACCCATGTGGCGCAGCATCATTTCGGCAGATAATATAATCGAGCTGGGATTAGCCAAATTTTTACCGGCAATTTTTGGCGCCGTGCCATGGGTTGCCTCAAACATCGCAACTGTGTCACTTAAATTGGCACCTGGTGCAATGCCAATGCCGCCCACTTGCGCAGCCAGCGCATCGCTCATGTAATCGCCGTTTAAGTTGGTGGCGCACACTACGTCGTAATCGGCGGGGTGCAGTAAAATTTCTTGTAAAAATGCGTCAGCAATACAATCTTTAATGACTATTGCGTTGGGTATGTCTTTATTTTTAATTTCTAGCCAAGGCCCGCCGTCAATTTCTACCGCACCAAACTCTTCTTTGGCCAATGCATAACCCCAATCTCTAAAGCCACCTTCGGTAAACTTCATGATATTGCCTTTGTGCGTAATCGTCACACTTTTACGATTATTATCAATGGCATATTGAATGGCCTTGCGGATAAGGCGGCTAGTGCCTTCTGGCGATATTGGTTTAATGCCAATGGCGCAGTTTTCGGGGAAGCGAATTTTTTTACGCATACCCATATCGCTTAAAAATTGAATCACTTTATCCGCTTCATCGGTACCTGCCGCCCACTCAATGCCCGCATAAATATCTTCGGTATTTTCGCGGAATATCACCATATCAGTTTTTTCAGGGTGTTTCACAGGGCTGGGTACGCCAGTAAAATATTGCACTGGGCGCAAACAGACATATAAATCAAGCTCTTGGCGCAAACTTACGTTGAGCGAGCGTATGCCACCACCTACTGGCGTCGTCAGTGGGCCTTTAATTGACACCACATAATCACGTACCGCTTGCATGGTTTCTGCTGGCAACCAAGTATCTTTGCCGTCTTTATCTTTGCCGTAGGTTTTTACGGCTTTTTCGCCCGCATAAACTTCCATCCAAGCAATTTTTTTAGCACCTTTGTAGGCTTTATCAACTGCCGCATCCACCACTTTTTGCATCGGCGCAGTAATATCTGCCCCTATGCCATCGCCCTCAATAAATGGGATAATGGGGTTGTTGGGTACGTTAAGCGAGTTATCTGCATTAACGGTGATTTTTTCGCCTTGACTAGGAACGATTATCTTTGAATCTTGAATTTTTGAAGCCATTATTACTTTTATCCTAAATTATTTTTAATGATTGTTTTATTTAATAAACCGTTTAACGTCGTGTGCCAATTTAGTCCGCACGAGGCTAATAATGATAAGGCTGCGCGTGCCACGTTAAAAGACTTTATCGCCATGCCCAATATTTATGCGGCTGGCCGATTAGATACCGATTCCGAAGGTTTGCTTATTTTAACCGATGATGGCGTATTGCAACACAAAATTAGCCATCCAAAATATAAAGAGTTGAAAACGTATTGGGCGCAAGTAGAAGGCGTTCCGCAAGATAGCGATTTAGCCGCTTTAACAATTGGCGTAGATTTAGGCGATTTTGTCACGCAGCCAGCACTTGTGCGATTGATGGATGAGCCGCCTAACTTGTGGTTACGCAATCCGCCGATTCGTGAAAGAAAGCTGATTCCCACCAGTTGGCTTGAGATTAAAATTAGCGAGGGAAAAAATCGCCAAGTACGCCGCATGACGGCTAAAATAGGTTTTCCAACGCTGCGTTTAATTCGTTACAGTATTGGCGAATACACGTTGGATAATATTGAAATTGGAAGCTATCAAATCTTATGAACGCTGCAAAACCCATTATTATTTTTCGCTTTTTAGGCCGCGAAGGCGCAGGCTTTTTAGGTGACTTTTTAACCGCGCAAAATACCCCCTGGCAATTGCATGAGATAGACTTAGGCAAGCCAGCACCCTCATCAATACTGGCTTACAGCGGTATGGTGTTAATGGGTGGGCCTATGAGCGTGAACGATAATTTGCCTTGGTTAGCACCAGTTTTAGGCTTGATTCGCGAGGCAATGAATAACGATATTCCCGTGCTTGGACATTGTTTAGGCGGGCAGTTGATGAGCAAAGCGCTGGGCGCGCAAATTACGCAAAATAAAAGCCCCGCTGGAAATCAAGTTAAAGAAATTGGCTGGGGCGCAGTGAATGTTAGCCAAAACGAAGCAGCCAAAAATTGGTTTAACAGTATCGAAAGCTTCAACGCATTTCATTGGCATGGTGAAACCTTTGCCTTGCCACAAGGCGCGACTCACCTGCTTGCCAGCCCGTATTGCAAAAACCAAGCTTGGAGCATAGGCAAGCATTTAGCCTTTCAAACGCATATAGAAATGACGCCAGAGATGGTGAAAAAATGGTGTGAAGAAGGCGCAGATGAACTACAAGAATCAGCCAGCAGTATTGCCGTGCAACAAGCAAATACCATGCAAGAAAACTTACCTGTGCATTGCTTTTTTCTGAATAAAGTGGCCAAGCAAGTTTATTCACAGTGGGTAAAAGGTTTAAAATAAAGTACGAGGATAAAGTGATGCCCTGTAGCCCGCATGGATATTGGCTTGCAGAGCATCGAAATAAAGGGGCGTTTAAAATAAGGTTTTTGGTTAATTTTTCTCAGTCAACATAAGCATATTGGCAACTAATGCGCTGTGTTAAAATAACGTAAATTTCATAAAGATAAAAATTATGTCTGGCAACACAATCGGTACTTTATTTACGCTCACTTCATTTGGCGAATCGCACGGCGCGGCAATTGGCGGCGTGGTCGATGGCTGTCCGCCAGGTTTAAGTTTATGTGCGGAGGATTTGCAAACGGATTTAGATCGCCGTAAGCCTGGCACTTCGCGCCATGTTACGCAACGTAAAGAAGACGATTTAGTCGAAATTTTATCGGGCGTGTTTGAAGGCAAAACCACGGGTGCACCGATTGGTTTGCTCATTCGCAATACCGATCAACGCAGCCAAGATTACAGCAAAATTATGGATACGTTTCGCCCAGGCCATGCCGATTATACCTATGCGCAAAAATACGGTGTGCGCGATTATCGCGGCGGTGGCCGCAGTAGTGCTAGAGAAACCGCGATTCGCGTTGCGGCTGGCGGCATCGCCAAAAAGTGGTTGCATGAGCGTTTTGGTGTCATTATACGCGGCTACATGAGTCAGCTTGGCGAAATTGAAATCCCTTTTAAAACATGGGATTGCGTTAACGACAACCCGTTTTTCTCACCAAACACCGATGTATTGCCAGCGTTAGAAGAATACTTAGATAACATTCGTGCCGAGCGCGACTCAGTTGGCGCGCGTATAAATATTGTGGCTGAGAACGTGCCAGTCGGTTGGGGCGAGCCAGTGTTTGACCGCCTAGATGCAGACATTGCGCATGCCATGATGAGCATTAATGCGGTAAAAGGCATGGAAATTGGTGCAGGTTTCGCCAGCGTTGCACAGCGTGGTAGCGTGCATTCTGACGAATTAACGCCAACAGGTTTTGTCACCAACCACGCAGGCGGCATGTTGGGCGGCATTTCTAGCGGACAAACTATTAAAGTCAGCATCGCGCTAAAACCCACTTCGAGCATTCCACAAGCGCGTAAATCTATAGACAAAGCAGGTAATGCCATTGAAATGCAAACCACAGGCCGCCACGACCCTTGTGTGGGTGTGCGCGCTACGCCAATTGCTGAAGCCATGCTGGCGATTGTGTTGATGGATCACGCACTTAGACATCGCGGGCAAAATGCGGATGTGGTAACGACAACGCCAAAAATCTAAATTGTGAGTCACGCGCTACACGCCAATCTTTCTCGCTTTTACTTAGTTTACTACTTTTTCGTTGGCGCGTTTGTGCCATATTGGGGTTTGTATTTGCAGTCGGAGCAGTTTTCGGCGGCAGATATTGGCATTCTTATGTCGCTGTTTCAAATCAGCCGTATTTTTGCACCTAACTTGTGGGGCTGGCTGGCAGACCACACTAAGCAGCGCGTTGTTTGGATTAAGCTGACGGCATTTTTGGGTTTGCTGGGTTTTGTGGCGGTATTTTGGGCGCAAGGCTTTTGGTGGTTATTTTTCGTCATGCTGTCGCTCAGTTTATTTACCAGCTCTACATTGCCGCTTTCTGAGTCACTCACGCTTGCTCACCTTGCCACCACTAACGGCCATTACAGCCGCATCCGCATGTGGGGCTCGCTAGGTTTTATATTTGCAGCCGTTATTTTAGGTTTTGCAATTGATGCTTATGGCATTAAAAGTTTGCTGTGGTTTTTGCTGGGCGTGCAAATTATTTTATTTGCGCTTACTTTTAAGCTGCCCGATGCCGTAATTTCGCCGCATGCGCATGATGAGTTTTCTATTTGGCAAATTATCAAGCAACCGACGGTGATTGCCTTGCTGATTGGCTGCTCCCTGATGGTGACTGCGCATGGCGTTTTGTATTATTTTTACTCGATATACCTGGCAGAACATGGCTACAGTAAAGCCATGATAGGATTACTATGGTCGGTGGGCGTGGTTTGCGAGATCGCCATTTTTATGCTGATGCCAAAAATAATGGCGCGCTTTAGTTTAAAAAAAATCATGTTGATAAGTTTAGTACTGGCAGTAATCCGATTTAGCATGATAGGCGTTGCTGTAGATAGCTTGTGGTTATTAATACTGGCGCAAAGTTTGCACGCATTTACCTTTGGCAGCTTTCACGCTGCATCAATCGAGGTGATTACGCAGTTTTTTAATGGCCGTCACCAAGCCAAAGGCCAAGCCATTTATAACAGTGTGGCATATGGCGTGGGCGGCACTATTGGCGGGCTTGCTGGCGGTTATGCACTGCAATATTTGGGTGGCGAAAAAACCTTCATATTGGCGGCGTTATTTCCGCTGTTAGGTTTTATTGTGATAGCATTAGGCTTAAATTTAACACGACAACACGCCGCAAAAGGCATGTTTAGCTAGTTTTTAATTAGGGATTTTTTAATGTTTAAATCAAAATTTTTGTTGGTAGCTGCAGCCTTAGTAGCGCTACCAGTGCTGGCAGCCACGCAATTAAACGTGGTGGGCTTATTTAGCAATAAAGCCATTGTTAGTATTAACGGCAGCGCGCCACAAACCATTAGCGCAGGCCAAACTAAAAATGGCGTTAAGCTTATTTCTGCCGATAGTGAATCGGCCACCTTTATGGTGGAAGGCAAACGCCAAACGCTAAAAATGGGTCAAGCGGCCTCAGTAGCGGGTAATGCGGGCCCTGTTAATAACAACCCAGTGAGTTTGTATGCCGATAGTCGCGGCCACTTTACTGGTAATTTAAGCATTAATGGCGCATCGCTAAAGTACTTGGTGGATACAGGCGCAAGTACGGTGGCGATGAATAGTGGCGACGCCAAATTTGCCAAAATTGATTACGAAAAAGGTGAAAAGGCACAAGCCTCTACCGCCAATGGCATGGTTGAGGTTTATGTGGTGAAAATAAATACGCTAAAAATTGGCACAATTATTTTGAATAACGTGGAGGCGACTGTGCATGAAGGAGGCGCACCTGATGTAGTGTTGCTGGGCATGTCGGCATTAAATAAGTTGGATATGAAACGTGAAAATTCGATTATGACCTTAACTAAGAAATAACAAAATAGATGCGTACAAAAAAATATCCCCCAGAATCCGCATAGATATTGGCTTGCAGGGCAGTCGATTAAAAGTCAGCATTAAATTAGCATTATAACTACAATAAAAAACGGGCTTTCGCCCGTTTTTTATTACGTCAAACTATTATTTCTTTTTAGCTTTCACCACATCTTTTAAAACAAAAGTCACTTTCATATCTACACGATATTCAGTCACTTTGCCGTTCACTACTTTTACACTTTGGTCTTTAATCCAAGCGCCCGTAATGTCGTGCAGCGAATCGGCGGCTTTGGCTACGCCTTGTGCAACGGCGTCTTCAAAACTTTTTTTACTTGATGCGATTATTTCTATTACTTTTGCGACAGACATTCGATCACCTCCAATCTTAAAATAAAATTTAAAAAATCATCCCACAAGTTGGTGGGATGGCGCTGTAAAAATATTGAATAAATTTAGTAAATAAAACTATTGTCCAAGCTGGCTAATCACTATGCGTACTACGGTGAGTATTGTGCACACAAATACCGCACCGCCAATTAAGCCTGCCACCACTGCTTGTTTCAGCGTAATTTTCGCCGTGTCATCTTCGTAACCTTTTTGTTGGCGCACGCCCAACATGCTCCATAAAACAGCTTTAACTATTTGAAAAAAAGAAGCTTTTTGCTTTGGCTGCATATTATCCATCTGTAATTTTTCTTTTAACGTTTACGTTTATCGTTTTCTATTAATGCGTAAGCAGAATGGTTATGAATCGATTCAAAATTCTCGCTTTCCACAATATATTTATCGATACGTTTTTCGTTATTTAACTGTGTTGCCACATCGCGCACCATATCTTCGACAAATTTTGGGTTGTCGTAAGCGCGCTCGGTCACAAATTTTTCATCTGGGCGTTTTAGCAGGCCATACAATTCGCATGAGGCTTGTTTTTCTACCAGCGTGATAATGTCTTCTATCCAAATAAAATCGTTGATTAATGCCGTCACGGTAACGTGGCTGCGTTGATTGTGCGCGCCGTAATCAGATATTTTTTTGCTGCAAGGGCATAAGCTGGTGACTGGTACTAGCACTTTAACTGTGATGTCAAATTGGCCATTTTTAATTTCGCCAATAAAGGTGACATCGTAATCGAGCAAGCTTTTGACGCCAGAAATAGGCGCCGATTTATTCACAAAATAAGGAAAGCGCATTTCCACATAGCCAGATTGCGCCTCTAGGCGATCGACCATGGTGCGTAAAATACCCTCAAAGCTTTCAATAGAAATAGCACGCTCGTTGGTGTTTAAAATCTCCACAAAGCGCGACATGTGAGTGCCTTTAAAGTTGTGCGGCAGATGCACATACATATCAAACACCGCGACGGTGTTTTGCTCGCCGCCCGTTTTGTCTTTAACGGTGACAGGGTGGCGAATCGATTTAATGCCAACTTTGTTAATGTCTAAATGACGCACATCAGCTAAGTTCTGCGTATCTTCAATTTGGGTGCTGGCAACATCTGGTAAAGGTTTGTTCATAGTTTTCTTCCTATCGCAATTTTTGCGCTAACTAAGTTCAAAGTTTACGCTTTTGGCGTGTGCTGTAAACTTATTTTGGTTGCATGTATATGTTGGATATGGCGATAGCGCTGTAAAAAATCAAGGCTTACTTTTAAAGTATCGCTTTTAATTTTTGCGTGATGGCAGTCACAATTCCTACAGCGTCTAGACCGCATTCGGCCAACATGGTTTCATGCACACCATGTTCAATAAAAATATCTGGCAAACCAAGGCATAAAGTAGGGTTGTTTAAGTGCAGGTTTTGCATGGCCTCTAGCACTGCTGCGCCCGCGCCGCCCATTAGTGCGTTTTCTTCAATAGTCACAATTAAATCGTGTGAATCTGCCAACTGTTTCAATAAATCAATATCTAGCGGCTTAATAAAGCGCATATTGGCTACCGTAGCCTCTAGCATTGATGCGGCCTGCAGGGCAGGTGTTAACATGCTGCCAAAGGCTAAAATAGCAACTCTTTTGATTGTTTTTTCGGTTTCACCTTTTTTAGTGCTGGTTTTTACTGGGCTGGTCTTTAACAGACTGGTTTCTCTAACAATGGCACCTTTGCCAATTGGCAAAGCTTCAAGTTTTTCGTTAATTTTCGCGCCTGTGCCAACGCCGCGTGGGTAGCGCACAGCCGCTACACCTTTGTGTAAATAGCCAGTTGTCAGCATTTGGCGACATTCGTTTTCGTCAGATGGCGCCATAATGACAATATTGGGAATACAGCGCAAATAACTTAAAACTTGAAGCTTTGCCAATTGGCAAAGGTGCCATTGTTAGAGAAACCAGTCTGTTAAAGACCAGCCCAGTAAA